>NZ_RQEY01000025.1 GCF_004770105.1 Leptospira andrefontaineae
TCATTGCAGTATGGATTGAATAACTTCTTCTTATCACCTTTGATCGAAAGAGATTACACTCTCAACGTTCAAATAGTTCCATAAAATGTTCCGGAGTAGCTTCTTGATAGAGGCTACTCCGACTTCTTATAAAACTTAAATAAAAGAGAAAGAACAGTATGTTAGCAAAAAGGATCTTAAGTCTGAGAAAGAACGTATGTTTTTTTAATCGAAGACTCGAGCAGCGTATCAATTTAAAAACTTTTTTGAAGCGCTGGATTATTGCAATTATACTGCCTGTTCTTTTAACTTCTTGTTCAGGCGGA
>NZ_RQEY01000026.1 GCF_004770105.1 Leptospira andrefontaineae
GGCCTTATTTTCCAATGATCAATTCTCTGGGGATTTTAACGGAGATGGGACTTCTGACTTTTTATTATTCGATCGCTCTTCTGGCGAATGGACTCTTGGAGAAACTATAAACCAAACCATTAATTTTAAGATCTGGTCCAAGGCTCCTCAATTCAAAACAATCACTCGCTGGCTTCAGGGAGATTTCAATGGAGATGGATCAACCGATATAGGGTTTTTCTCTGAGACCGACGGAAAATTCTGGATCGGCGAAACAACTTCTAACGGATTCCGTTATAAAGTTTATAGTGATATGAGCTATGGTCCCAACCAAGAAAGAGTGATGAAAACCCCTCTTCCTTTGGATGAAGTAAAACCGATTAAAGGATTTGGAGTATTCTCCACTTCTTCGGATACTAAAACTGTTCTTTTAGATTACCAGTATGATGGGAACTCCAACCCGGGAAAAGGAGAGATCCCATATCCAGGATGTTTTACTACAAATGATTGTAGTGCTTCTTCTGAATTACTTTTGTTCGATAGAAAAACAGGAGTATTTGATTTTAAGAAGGGTTCTACCTTTACTGAAGCAGTTCTTACTGGCTTCAATCCGGAGACTAGCGGGATCGTAACTATAAATAATGGAAAAGCAGATCGTTATACTGTAAACACTCGAGATGAAGTTTTATTCTTCGGAGATTTTGGAACCACAAGTAAATTTTTCGTAGTCACCCAAGATACCGGAAACGCATTCAAAAGAACAGATCTTGCAAGTATAGCGGATTCTCAAGTTGTTTCTTTTGATATCAACTCAAGCGCATATGCGATAGATAATTTTGATTCTACCTCTTCTAAATCTGCTTTGATCCTGAATGATCAGACGAGCACTAGTGCTCAAAGATTTTTACTCACAGGACCAAGCGGAACAAAATATTTAACAGTAGGTCCTGGCGACGTTATAGACTCCTATCTACAAAATCTCTTCCAAGTAGGAAGTGAAACCAATCGGAATAACCGGAATATGTTCAGCATTTTCTCGGGAGATTTTGCAGGTGTTGGAAAAGCGCAGATCCTCTTAGTAGATCGTAGAACCGGAACTCATAAATGGTATTTGGGGACCATAGGAACTTCCTCCATTACTTTTAAATTATTGTTACCGACTGGGGCAGCTGTGAGCCTTCCCGTTACGACTACTGTTTATGACAGAACGAGCCAAGCTGGGATCCAATATGCGTTGTATCCGGAAGTAACTGGGAATTCTATCGTATACGAAGATCCTACAGATACAGCCTCCATCGTATTTTCAAAAATTAGAATTACTGCAACTACTATTGCAAGAACCGTATATAACCCTGGCCTTGTTGGATTTTCTAACCAGTATGATCATAGAGGAAATCCGATCGTAGTCTCCGATGGAGAGAATAAAGTTTACGACCTTTCCCAAAGTAAGATTGTCTCTGCTGCTTCTCCTGTGTTTGCTTTATCTATCGACCGTCCTGATCTGATGACAAAAGTGTATCCATTCCAATGGATCCAAGGAGATTATAATGGGGATGGACTTACGGATATAGGGATCATCCATCTCAAAGAACCAACTTGGTATTTTGCAATGTCTTCAGGTACTGTTCCGGATGTGATCGAACAGGTCAAGAACGGGATTGGTGGGACTTATACATTAGAATATGATAATTCTACCAAGTTTGATAATAATGGCGGGGATAATATCCCGGATCTTTCCATTAACTATAGAGTTTGTACTAAGATTACCTTAGATGACGGGCTCGGGAACACAATTCCAAAGAATTATAGTTATAAGAACGGGGTTTCTTTCTCTGCATTTATCAATGGCAAAAAAGAAACAGACGCGTTCGGATTTACGGAATTCACTATGACCGATGCGACAGGATCTCGCACGGTTCATTCTTATTTCAGCCAACCTTATTCTAATTTTATGCATAACCGAGCGCTTTCCGGAGCAGAAAAAGAAATGCATATTATTGGCTCCGATAATCAGGATTACGGTTCTTCTAAAAAGACGTACGAGATCCAACAAATAGAAACAGTTACTGGAAAGATCAGTTATCTTGCTCGATTAAGCAAAACCCAGAACTTTATCAACGGAACTGCGACCACTACTTCTGAAGGTTCTGTTATTTTTAATGGATATAATTTAACTAAGAAGACAGATACAAGTACGGATCATTATGCGGATTCTGCTCACCCTTCTCAAAGTTTTACCTCAGTTACTGATTTTGAGACGGATTCTACTACAAACCAGACAAGACCTAAGAAGACCGTTTCTTTATCCGGCTCTTCTCATGAAACTACAAGTACTCTTACTTATGATTCTCAAGGGAATTTAACTCGCAACTCGGTAACCTATACGGGGAGTGGATTACCTTCTGTTTCTGCAAGTATTACAGAATATGAATATGATACCTATGGAAACAAAACTGAGGAAAAGAATGTAAGTGCAAGTCCAAATCGTGGGACCTCCTACGTTTTCGATGACCAACTTCATCAATTTGTAAAAGAGCAGACAAGTTTCGGTGGCTCACTCCAGCTTAAGACCAGATATACCACAAATTATGGAAAGGCATTCGGTTCTCCGGATGATTCTACAGATCCGAACGGTAATAAAAGTTATTTTGAATATGATGATTTTGGTAGGCTAGTCGAATCCAGCGCAGATACTGATTCCGGAACCAAGGTCCTCGCAGTCTATGAATACGGATCTAGTTTTCCTTTCAGTGCAAAGACCACATTCCCTACAGGTGGAGCAGATCCTAGTTTCGCACTTCGTTCTTATAGAGATGGAATGGGTAGAGTGATCCATACTGTTAAAACAGGATCCAATGGACAGCATGTAAGATCTGGAAAGCTCACTTATAATGGGAATGGCCAAGTGATTCGTTCCGGACAACCGGATTGGGCAGACGCAGGCGAAATAGATACATTTGTTTTACATACTCAGGAAAGAAATCCAAGCTATATAGAATACGATGCAATAGGAAGAGCTAAGAAAACAATCCTTCCAATTGCAGCCGGAGAAACGGAAGCAACCACGTTAACCGTTACCTATAACGATCCTTTCGAAACGATCGAAACCCATAGTGGTGGAACAAGCAAACGAACCGTAAAAGACGGAAAAGGCCAAACTCTTTACATAGAAGACTTCGGTTCTGATGCTACCAATGCAAAGATAGGATTCTGTTTCGATATCGCAGGCAAGATGATCAAAAAATCTGACCTGAACGATGGCGGTGCCTTATCCTGCGATACGAGTGGAATTACTGTAAAAGATACATCTGGTAAAAACCAAGCCTATTGGTTATACGATGCGTTTGGAAGATTAAAGAAAAGTAGCGATCCAGATTTTGGGGTAAGTACAGCTTCTTATAACGCGTTCGGTGATACTATTCAAGCTATAGATGCTCGTGGAATTACCACAGCCTTTACTTACGATTCTCTCGGAAGAATGCTTACCAAAGATACTCCAGAAGGAACCGTATACTTTGATTATGATAGCGGTTCCGGCGCTGAGAATGCTCTTGGAAAACTCGTAAGAGTAGAAGATTCAGTTCAAATCAAAACATTCAGTTATGACAAGCTGGGTCGTGCCAAGAAAGAAAGCCGAAATGTCAAAAATCTGACCATTGAACTGGCAGATGGTCCTTATATTACAGAATACAAATATGACTTACTTGGTCGTGTAATATCTATCGATTATCCGGAACATCCGGTAAATCATACAAGGATGAAGGCTTGCTATGCCTATGGGACAGCAGGTTATATCACAGGGATTTCAGTTCAAGTAAACACAAACGGCGTCATTCCAGGTTACTGTAGTAAAACCATTGTTGAGAACATCACCTATAACGAGTTCGGACAAACAGCTGGATTCGGACTCGGAAACGGTGTCCAAACCAATTACACATACGATATAAAACAAAGATTAGTTCGTATCAACTCAGTCGGAGATGTGGATGGAACTACTAAAACTCTCCAAGATGCAGTCTATGCTTTCAATAGCAGAAACAATATCACTGGGATTACAAATACATCTAGCGAATATACAACTGCATACAATTACAGCTACGACGGCTTAAACAGACTTGTCGCAGCAGACGGGCAATACCAAGAGTCCGCAGACAATTATACCAAAACTTTCCGCCAAAGTTTTGCATACGCGAAGAACGGAAACCTTCTCGCGAAACGAAATCATAACTTTAACGATAACACACTCATAGACGAGTGGAATTACCAAT
This sequence comes from Leptospira andrefontaineae, assembly GCF_004770105.1. Lineage (NCBI taxonomy): Bacteria > Pseudomonadati > Spirochaetota > Leptospiria > Leptospirales > Leptospiraceae > Leptospira > Leptospira andrefontaineae. The sequence goes on from NZ_RQEY01000026.1 coordinate 4,248, forward strand.
ATTCCAACCACCAAGTCACTCATATAGATTCTACCCAAAGTGGGAACAATCGTCTGGTCATGAGTTATGATTCCTCTGGGAACATGACTTACCAGAGAGATAATTTCAAAGATCTGACTAAGACTATTACAGTTGATTCTCAAAACAGGATCACACAAGTCCAAGATGCTTTAAGTACAACCATCGGTAATTACTGGTACGATGAAGGCGGATTCAGGGTCCGTAAGAAAGCATTAGTTCCAAGCGGAGCTTCTTTCAAAAACCAAGAGATCCTATATCCAAGTAAATTCTATGGATTGGAATACTCTGAAGAAACGAATATCTTAAGTTCCATCAATAACGTTTATCTAAACGGAGTACGGATAGCGGCCCTAAATGAAGATGGAGTCACTGCTTATTTCTTAACAGATCAAGTAGATTCAGTAGCTCATGTCTTGGATGAAGCAGGGCATACTCTTAGCAGAATGCAGTACGAGCCGTATGGTGAGACTCTTGTACAAAGAGGAACTCTGGACTTTGCTCCTAAGTATAATTCTCAGGAACTAGATCGAGAGACTAATTTCTATTTTTATAATGCACGGTATTATGATCCGCAGATAGCGAGGTTTACAAGTGCGGATAGTGTGATTCCGGAGAGAGGTGTGGCTACTCAGAACTGGAACAGGTTTATGTACGCTGCTGGGAATCCTATAAGGTATAAGGATCCGACTGGGCACGAAGCAGCCTCCGGTTACCCTATAAAATTGGATTTCTCAAAATTTTTCAAAGATGTCTGGGCTAGCGCTAAAAGTACGGCCCAAAGAGCTGTAAGTAATGTAAAACAGGGTGCTAAAAATGCTGTAAATACTGTAAAACAGTGGGATCAACGTGCTGCGAAAGCTGTGAACTATACTGCAAATACTGTAAAACGAGGAGCTAATAATGCTGCAAATACAGTAAAACAGGGTGCTATTAAAGGGGCTGCAAAGATGGACAAAGCCGGATCATGGCTATACACTACCGATAATCCTATTGCAAGTGGTCTTATGATGTTGGGAGGTTCTTGTAATTTAGGTTGCGATAACGCGATGGAGACCGCGAAAAATATTAATCGCAAACCTGATTACACTACACTCGGTTTTGCGTTTCCCATTTATCCAAATTATGATTTTACCAAAATAACAAGCGTAAATTTCAGTTTTACATATGATATTTACAATAATATTTACTTTTCTGGGGGGATTAGTCAGGGACCTTCCTATTCTCCTAAGTCGAGACCTTCCTTTTCATTTATGTATGGATGGATGAATCAAAATCAAGCTCCTTATGAACATGAGTTGAAATCTTATCTTCCAGGTAAATCTTACAATGTAAATGCCGGATATTGGATCGGCGCTGGTTATACTCAGTCGCTTGGCGGAGGTAGCTCAGTTGAATTTGGTTTTATGACACCAGGTTTTGGACATTCTGGAATGTATACGCCAGATGGAAAATAGAGTATTTCTTATTTAATACAGGAGAAGATAGATGTTGAATCACATTTTATTTCTGTGCATGACGTTGGTTCTTTCATATTTATGCATTTTTCGGACGCCTACTGTTCAAAATTGAATTGGCTGATAAACACTGAACAGACTGAAACGGCGAAACCTTTCAGCTAGAGATTCAAGTACACAATATCTAATTAAATTTATAGATGTAGGCGCAATCATGATGAGTTTAGTAAATCTATTTGCGATGTTGAGATGTTATGGCATGATATAGTAGCTAGTAACCTGCAAATTTTCTTCAGATACTTTAATTAGATAGAAATTATACTCTTGTCATAAGAGACTGAGTAGCTTCTTTTTGCATAAAAGAAAAAGCCTAAGAAACTTTATAATTATCGCATGTAAGAATTTCTATTACTAATTAGGCGAAATGAGGGTAGATTGAATTTGAAAGTATTTGAGTTTCGGGCTTGTGAGCGGTTGGTTCCTAAATAGTCGCAAGCGAATACTCTTTCTCAATAATATAAATATCGTGATTTTGGATAAGAAGGATCTTCAATTAAAACAGATAAGTTTGTAAGTAATCCGTGGGAGTTTCTCTGGCTTTCAATTGGAGTTACTAAAATTTCAAAATTTATTCGTAATAAATTTTCTACTGCAATATCGTTTGTCACTTTTCACACCAGCCGCATATCCCACATGAGGTAATTTCCCATCCCAAATAATGCATAATCCCCACCTAAAAGCAGTAAAAATCCCCCACCAACTGTCTGACATCCAACTCTGAAGGTTATCCATCATAGATATCAAATCAAACGATATCATAACGTTCAACGATGAGGAAAATATATGAGAAAAATATTGTTCGTAGGGATGATTTCCCTTTTGACTTTTGCTAATTGTGTAGCAGTAGACTCTCTTGGCTTGTCGGATGCCGTAAAAGGTTCCGAAGCTAGATCTCAAATCAAAGCTGCTGCGCTGACCTCAGATATTTTATTTTATGGATCTGCAGATCCTGCTAATGCAGCGATGATCACCGCTCTTGATCTATTTCTTACTGATATTTATCTAAAGATCGATGATAGTAAATATTATAAAAAATCTGATGTAGACAAATGTGTAAAAGACGTTCAGACAATCGGACTTTTAGTTATGGATCCTAGTCAGACTGTTCTTACGAGTAAAAATTGCAGTGACTTGCAAGCAAACGGTCCCATTATTTAATTTCAAAAATGGCCTCGGCTCCGGGGTTCGCGAGTGGCAGATTCCCGGAGAAGGGGGTGAGAAAAGACGCTTGTCGGCTTTTCTCAGGGGGAAGGCTTTCCCCCTATAGATAATGCAAACAATAAAGTAATAGACCCGAATCTTTCTCCACCTATTCTTTCCCAAAGTATTTTCCTTTGGATCACTGAATGTTCTCGCTCCTCCCCTTTGTTTATATTGTTTTATTTCTTATTCTCGTATTTCTATTTTATTATTTTCTTGAGGTTGTAGAAGAGCCTGTTCTTCAGTTCAGTGAAGGAGAGTTTGTAAGTAGGGTAATTGCAAATTGTTCTCGCTTAACAAGGAAATATTTTCCTACATTCTGGTGTTTTAATAATCATCTAATGCTAGCTCTCTTACTTTTTAGAGAACATCGTTCCAAATTTTTTCATTACGATAAACTGGAACATCTTAAAATGAAAGATGGTGGTGTCACCGGCCTTGCTTGGTCCAATATCAATGGTAAGAAAAAAACCGATTCAGTTCCAATCGCGATTGTCTTTCATACGATCAGTGGGGATGAGCAAGATGTTAAGTCTATTGTGAAAGCTATCCGTGCCCAGTTGCAATGGGCCTCTGTGGTTTGTATTCGAAGAGGGCATGGAAATCTTCCTCTTTCTAAGCCGCGGATAAACACGATGGGATCTAGTTCGGATCTAAAAGAACAACTCTTATATATTAAGAAAAAATTTCCGAATAGTCCTTTGTTTGGAGTGGGGATCTCTGCGGGTTCCGGGTTGCTTGCTCGATACCTAGGAGAATCCGGGACTAAAAGTTTATTGGACGCTGCGGTTGCGATTTCACCTGCATATGATATCGAAAAAGCATTTCATAGAGTTCATCCGGTTTATAGTAAGATCATGGGTCAAAGGTTGATTAATTATTTTTTGAAACGCCATTATGAAACCTTATCTTCCCTTGGAGGATTTCAGGAAGTAATGGAATCTAAAACCTTGGGCGAATTCCAGGATCGTTTGCATAGTCTATCGGGTTTTGACGATAAAGAAGAATATTACAAACATTCGAATCCCGCATTGGTAATGAAAAATATCCGAACTCCGATTATGATTTTGAATGCCAAGGATGATCCCATTTGCGTAAACCAGAATGTTTTAGAGAATCTGCATTGGTTGGAAACCCTTCCTAATTCGATCCATGTTTATACAAAAAGAGGAAGCCATATTGCATATTATGAAGGATGGAAGGCGATATCTTGGTCGGATCATCTTGTCTGCGAATATTTTAAAGCTGTCCAAGACCAATTGCCTAAAAATAAGAAGAAGCCGAAGACTAAATCTGCGAAAGCGAAAAAGCGTTAGTCGCTTTTATACATTGTATGAGTAGAAGAGTTATCTACAAACTCGAAACCGGAAAAATCACCCTGTTATAAATCCTAACTTCGTCGACCCTTCCCTGGAAAAGTTGAGTAGAAAGACCGGATCGCCCTAATTGAAAAGAAGCATTAGTGGCCCATGGACGATTACTTCCGAAAATTCCAGAGGAAACCAAAACATTATTCACATAGAGAGTCGCAGTTAAGGTCTGGATATCCCAAGTGAAAACCATATGATACCAGGTATCTTCGGGATATTGTCCGCAAGGAGTGCCAGTATCCACATCTCCTGCGCCTCCATCATTTGTGAATGCTCTAAGTCTTCCGCTACAAGGTCCCCCAGAGAATGCATATAATTGAAGACCTAATCCTGTGCCTTGGCCTAGATAGATATACTCAGCGCCATTATTCCCAGGTGGGAATTTTCCATTTACCCAAGCGCTGATTGTAAATGAAGAAACGGTCCCGTCGAAAAATAAGGGCCCTTGCGCTGAGGATTCGTGATAGGCTCCGCCTCCATCATAGTAATACGCTCTTCCTGGAAATCCGAATCGATCCGCAGCTAATATGGGAGTTCCGCTTATGGCTGTTAGATCCAAGCCGCCGATTATATCTCGAGTATTACCATCTAACGGCCAGTAATGGACTAATCCGATGGAAGAATCGATTAATGTAAGGTTTACGAAATCTAAGAATGCCTTTTGGTCATTTTTTTCTAAATTTTCTAGTAAAAGATAAGTTCCACAATTGAAGGAAAGACAAGAGATTAGAACTATATATATGATCTTTCGCATATGTTATTTGATTCGAATAACATTCTAGAGCCTGAGCTTTTTCTTTTGGAAGTATTATTCGTATAAAACGCCTTCGAAAATTCTAATATTTTGATTACGTACTTGAGCCTTACGTTTGGATCCGACAGATGGTTTCAGCTTAAATGGTATTGCCAAATTAGAACTTATTCATTACAAGGAAACCATGTATGATATCCCACTTGTCCAATTAGGCCCCGTAAAAGCAGCTCGTATTCCGGGTGATCCACAAGGACCTTACGTTATCTTTTTACATGGTTATGGTGCGAACGCGTTCGATCTTCTTCCTTTGTATTCATATATGGATGTGCCAGAAGGCACGAATTTCATCTTTCCGGATGGGATCTTAGAAATTCCAATCGCACCAGGTTATAATGGTAAGGCTTGGTTTCCCATCGATATGGAAGCTTTACAAAGAGCCATGGTGGCCGGAGGTTCAAGAGAACTTTTTGAACGTTATCCGGCAGGTTTAGCGGAAGCCAAACAAAAGGTAGAAGAAATGATCCAAGCTCTGGATGTCCCTATGGATCGGATTATCTTGGGAGGGTTTTCACAAGGTTCCATGCTTGCGACTGAGATTACTCTTAAAGCAGAGAAAAAGCCCAAAGGCCTTGTCATTCTGTCGGGAACTTTGCTAGATGAGACTCATTGGTCTCAATATGCGAAACAAACTCCGGGCTATAAATTTTTTCAAAGTCATGGTAGAATGGATCCTGTGCTCGGTTATCCTGCCGCTAAAAGATTAGAAACAGTGTTAAAAGACGCAGGCTGGGTGGGTGAGTTATTGGCATTTCCGGGTGGACATGAAATCCCGGAGATAGTATTACACGGTATGAACCGCTATTTGCGAGAATTGTTCGAATGACCCATCTTATAGAAAAATACGTTGCCCTTAAAAACAAATACCGCAACTACGATACCAAAGAAGCCTTAAGAAGAATGCAGGCTTGCCGCATTGCTTTGAAGGAATTAGAAGATAAAGGTTTTCGTACCGGTGTTGAAATTTTAGGTTCGATCAATTTCGGGATCGTAGAACCTTCTTCAGATATAGATTGTATTCTATTACATTATTGTGATTTGCATAAGGACCAAGAATGTCCTGAATATTGTCCTAATTTTTTATACGAATCCGAAGAGATCAAGGCCAGTCTTCGCAGAAGATTGAAAAACGAAAATCTAAAGATCGAATTTTTAGATTGTATCAATCTTAGAATGGTGGAAAGAGCACTCGACGCAGGTAATTGGAAAGATCATGAGGTCCTTAGGAGACTTTTATTTTATAGGACTATCGGTCGCCCAGTGAATAGACCTCTTTTCATTCCTTATGCGGAGAAGTTAGAAGAGAATGAAGAATATATCCGAGACATTTTGGAATGGGGCTCTGAAGCTTTGAGCGTTTATCTTGGAACTTCACGACATAGATTCTCCTTTAGCAAATATAACGAAAGAATAGAAAGTTCCGGACTTCAACTTCCCCATGGTTTAAAAGAAGAATTAGAAAGTTATTTGGAGCAGGGAGAAGGTTTCGAATCCAATAATGGTGCAGAATCTTCTCGCTTCAAGGATCCGGTCTGATTTTTTATGTGTGCTAAGCGGGTTTCTTTATTCTTTGTGATCTGCCTTTCGATATTCAGCTCATCTTGTGCGATCAAATCCGAAAATTCCGGGGACCCGAATACTCAAGAATATTATGAAAACGCGATTATCAACTGCCTAATCAATGGATGTGATCGGGAACTTAATATTGTCGGCGGGAGCTCACTTCCGGAGGGTGGAAATTTGGCTTTATCCATTTCCTTGGTCCATCAGCCTGAGGGTTCTGTAGTTTATAGTTTTTCTTCCAGCAATCCTGCGATAGCTTCTATTTCTCCTACAACGATGACATTTACTCCTGCGGATTATAATGTACCACAGGTTCTAAGTGTTGTAGGGCTATCGGACGATTCGGACTCAACGAATAATTCCATTGTGATCTCTATTCTCAACCCCAATGATGAAACAATTGTTTATCCAATATTGCAAAAAGATAATGATAAGTTTTTATTCGCTACAAATCCTTTTTATGCCGGAAACTTCACTGTAACTTTTGCCGATGTTATATGCCAAAGTGAGGCCGAGAGTAGATATTCTTCTACTCCACCTCTTCCGAGTGGTACTTATAAAGCTTTTATAGTAGCAGGGACTTTTCGCCAAGCCTCTCCAAGTTTAATTAATTGGGTATTAAGACCGAATAAGGAATACATAGATTACGATAGCGGAACTTTTACTAAGGCATTCGATACCGATTCCACTTCCTTGTTTGTATTCGGTAGTGGGAATGGGATCAATTCCGGATCGAATGGGCATTGGACAGGAATGCAACCTTCTTGGGCGACCGGAAATACTTGTTTGGGTTGGGGAACTAATTCCAATGTGGAGCTGGGAAATTTCGGAACTAGTCTGGATTCTACCAGTAACGGAATATTTTCAGGAGCACCTGATTTCTGCGACGCGGTAAAATCATTGGTTTGTATCCAACAATAGTATATTCGAATTTTTGAATTAAGAAGCTTTTGATTTTTCTGTGACTTGGACCGGATCGGAAAGATGGCGAATATCCATACCGGTATTTAGGCGCACCAGTTCTTCGGCGATGTTTACTGCGTAGTCTCCGGCTCTTTCTATCCCTAAGATCATTCTGTATAAATCTGCGAATTGGTTTTTATCAAGTCTAGGATCTAAAACAAACTTTAAAAACGCCGCATGGCATAGATTGTTTAGCTCTTCTTCCACAGTATGTACTGAACCGTAAAATCTGTTTTTCTCTTCTACCAAGGATTCAACAGCCATTCCTACAAGAGTGACCACTCGGGAGAGCATCTTGTCTAAAATTTCTTCCTGTCTGAAAAATCCTTTGGGGAGAAGTCCTCTTCTGTAACAGGTGGCACAGTTTACTATCTGATCTCCCATTCTTTCTAAACTTCTGTTGATACGAATGGAAGAAAGTGCGAATCTAAGCGGATCTTTTTTAAGGATCACTTCTCCGTCGATTTGGTCCATACCGAGTAAGTTTCGGTTTGCGATTGCTTCTAAGATCGCGTTTTGGGAAAGATTATCGTTTTGTTTTTCTAAACTATCGATCAGGTCGTCTCTTTCGATCACTTGTTTGGCAAGATCGGGATTTTCCTGTTCGATCGCATCGTCCAAGATCAGGACTTGTTCCAGACATAGCTCCGCCATTGCATACAGATTTTTACGGAGATAGTCGAACTTCGAAGCCATGTATCTCCGAAGGTTAACCTCGAATATACATGGCGGTCAAGATGTTTTTGAAATTATAGAATGGAACGTACTAATATCACTAACATAGCAGTGAAACAAATATATTGGATTATAAATCCTGTAAATCTTACGTTCACGTTCCAGACGCCACCACCACTTAAATGAGCACCTGTTTGTAGTATTCTTGCTCCGAATACGATCCAAGCAAGAAGATCAAAAGTATCGTTTTGGTATCCAGAAAGTATAAAGGTCAAAACTAAAACTGCAAAAACCGGAAGGCCTTCTACGCAGTTTAAGTGAGCGCGGTGGATCCTCCAATAAAGATCGGATCCGTGTTGTATCCATGCAGGGAATTCGTTGGATTTTTTGCTACCAGCCAAAACTTGCACTGTTCTAAACGATACTACGATGAGTACTAGTAGAATGGTCCAAGCAGTAAAAGCGATTAATGGAAATAGAGAACTAAACATAGTTCGATAGAGAAAAGTCTAACGGCTATGTTTGGCAAGACAAATTTGACGGCAGGATAGAATACTAATATACATCGTTTTTATCTCAAACAATATATATTAGTATTTTATAAAAGGATCAGTCTCCGTCGTTGGAAGAAGGAAGATTAGGAACTCCTAAAACTGAAAACGCATCGATAGTCATTAGGTTCTTTAAAATTTTTGCCTGATCCCAGATTGGTTTTACGTTCGTAATGACGCTTGTCCCATTCATAGTGGTGCCATCCGCATCTATCTCCGCGTACAGATCTGCAGTACCGCTGATCTTTGCATCAATCATATTTTTAAAGTTTGTGATCTCAGCTTGGATATCATCATCCAAAGAAGAGTTTTGTGCTCTAACTAATTTTGACATGGAACTGATCTTTGGGTCCGCAGGATCTCCTAAATAAGCGAATTCGATCCCTAATAGGTTGTCTCTTAGATCTTTGTATGCGACTCTTGAGTAGATTGCTTCTAAAAATACAGGGCTAGGTTCTTGTAATTTTCCCACTCCGGTGCAAGAAACACTCAAGCAAGCAGGGGCCCCTAATTTACTATCCTGGATTTGATTCACTAAATTTCCAAGAGATTGGATATAAGTATCGAAAGCTTCTCCCTGAGAACGGAATTGGATACCGGTTCCAGTGGTGTATTCTCTTAAGAAGTTTCCGCCGCTAGGGAGCCATTTATTATATAAATCTAATGCATCTTGATTGATTACCTGCGCAAGAGCTAAAATATAATCTGTTCTTCTGGAGCTACCGGTGTTTGCAGTGTTGATGTTGGCGTTTGAATCGATTGTGGTCCTGCTGTAATCGGAGTCGAAAAGTAGGATCTCCAAAGATTCAATTCCTTTATATTTAGGAGGGCAAACGGTTAGGTTTGTTTTATTAAGAGTCGTAATCGTAGCTGTGCAAACAGTAACGGTGCCATCTATGATCTGCTTTACTAAGTTAGCACTCGGCCTTGCTCCGGATTTGATAAACCCGTCCATCTTAGTATAATACTCAGTCGGATTCGTAGCAGGTCCAAAGTAATAGGGTTCTACTTTTTTTAAGGAGACTCTCGCTTGGTCCCAAGCAGTTTGCAAAGCTGCAAGATTCGTTACGTTTGTACTTCCGGAAGTAGTATAAGTAACTGCTGCTGCTTCTAACGCCGCCGTATCCGTAGTCAATTGTTCCAAACTTGGGATAATCACGAAATTACCGGTATGTTCCAAAAATGCAGAACTTCCAGGTCCGGCTGCCAAAAAGAGCAAAGGATCTTTTCCCCCACCACCGCAGTAAATAAAGGAAGATACTAAAATGAAGTATAATGTTTTCCTAAATAAAAAAATAGATAGTTTGGATCTCATCGTCGATTCTCCTATAAAGATTCCAAAAATTTGATCAGCTTTTGTCTGTCTGTAGAAGAAAGATTTTGGAAACCAATCCTTGCAGCATCAGCTTCTCCTCCGTGCCAAAGGATCGCTTCTTCTATTCCGTTGGCTCTTCCATCATGCATGAGTTTTAAGTGATTGTTTACCGCTTGGATCAGACCCAATCCCCAAAGAGGAGGAGTTCTCCATTCTTGTCCATCCGCATCAAAATCCGGCCTTCCGTCTGCAAGATCAGGACCCATATCATGTAAGAGTAGATCGGTATAAGGTTTGATGTATTGGAAAGAAAGTTCAGGAAGCCCTGGAACATTTCCTGTTATTACCAACGGTTTATGACATGCATCACATTTGATAGAAGAGAATATTACCTTTCCATCAATCACATCTTGGTCAGACAGATTTCTTCTGGCAGGAACAGCTACCAATTTTGAATAAAAATTCACTGAGTCTGCAATAGATGCAGTGATCTCAGGCTCTGCAGTCCCGGAAGCAGCAGTTAAACATTGTGTTTGATTGCTTGGACAATTATCCGTGGAGAATAATGGACTAGTGATCCCAATATCTCCTAAGAAAGCTCCCTGATTTTGTTGGAATAAACTTGGCTCGTTTGCCTTCCAACCAAAACGCCCCATAACCTTTTTATGATTTTTGGCGTCCCAAACCATATTCACTTTTCCTGATATTCCATCTCCATCCAAATCAGTTGGATCTGCCCAACCTAAGATAGTAGATTCTGGAATTGCTTCCAATAGACCTAAACCTGGGATCATAGGAGCGGTTCTAGGAGAAAAATTAAAGGAAGAAGGTGCTCCTCCTAAATTCGGATTCCAACTGAAAGAATATACTGGAGTGTTTAAAGTTACGCTTCCACCTGAGGTATAATTTCTTACGACTGTTGCTCCCGTATAAGATACAGAAGCGTTGCCTTCCGGCGGAGTGAAGTTTGGACCCGTGGAACCGGTACAGTCAAAATTAGAATCATAACTAAGCGGGGCAGTGCAACCGATCCCTTTTTGATTTAACTGTAGCCCGAAAGAATCCAAGGCAACAGGTCCGCCTGTTGTAGAATCGGAAACCCCTACTTTGGAGAGTCGTATCAAAATTCCAACAGAATTGAATAATGATCCGCCGCCACTCGGTGGTGCTCCTCTTCCATCTCCCGCATGACAGTTTTGGCAAGAAGTTGTATTAAAAGTCGGGCCTAAACCAGAGGAGGCACTATTACCTTCTGCTACCCAAATTCTATTAAAGAAGTTATTTCCCGTATTGAATTGAATTCCATCGGAACTTAAGTTTACAACAGGAGTATCGAAAGAAGTGTCATTGGAAATAAATCGGGTACCGTACCCTCCAGAGAAAGCTTCCCCCGGATCCGGCGCGATACCTGTTTGGCTTGCGATGAATGCTGCAATTCCAAGAGGATCTGTTCCTTCTTTTCCACCACAGTAAAAAAAGTTTAGAAGAATATAGATTAAGATCGGGATCGTTTTGTTCAAACGTCTCCGAGATATTTTCGGTTCCGGGTTTTTTCCGGAACCGAAGTTTAAGTTTTTATCACAGTTCATATTTTTATATTTTTCGGAAGTTTTCACAGGAACCGAACCTGTAGATTCATTTAAATACCTTTCATTCCGGAACTACCGAGAACCCAATAGCTGCCGCTGCTGCTACGAAATCCCTGTTCATCGTGGAACCGATCAATCTTTGTATATTTACTAGAATACCATGTTGGCTATCTGCAGAAGAGATCGCTTGGTCAAATCTATGAGTTAAACTTCCTGCAGGGCAGCTAGTTGTAAAGTTAGGATCTTGGGATTCTGTGTCGGAAAGATTGATGCAAAAAAGATTTCTAGATTTTACAATCTCAGATTCGATAGAACCTTGTTGCTTAAAGCTTAATATAGCTGAGAGCCCCGGTCCAGTGCTAATATTCACACCTTTCTGGATGCTATAATTCCCGGTCCAGATATTCATTACACCTTGTGCGTCGTAATAAAAGTCTGCTTTAGTAGTGTCGCTGAAACAAGAATGTTCTTCTTCTTGTGTTTCTCCGATCACTCCTGTAAGTCTTTCTCCACCCCATTCTCCCGCCATGAATGAACCTAATCCTTGAAAAATATTTCCAACGGAAGTATTTTCATTTGCGGAATCTAAGAAAGTTTCTCTAAAGTTGCCAGTTTGAGCTGGATCCCAGTGGTCTTTGATAAGACCGAGGTGAATAACTAATCTATCTGTGATTGTTTTTAGATAATGTCTACGTCTTGCACCGTTTCCAGTTGCATCTGCAAAATCACTGACCGGTCTAACACCTGCCGTAGTATTGCTGGTATCTTTTCCCCAAAGTAAATATTCGATCGGATGATAACCGGTTAATACGATTTTTTCCGCATCATCTTCCGTGCCTAATGTAGTATCGCCGATCTTCGCATAGATAGAGCTGAAGGTGGTAACACTATTGCCGCCATCCGCGATATAAGAATCAACTGCATCTTCATCAAGAGGCCAAGCATTTAGAAGCCCTTCACAAGCAGAGTTAGTTTCACACTCGAGTACGGGGGCCTCATCGATTGGGCCTTTGCTGAAACGGAAACCTTCAGTAATTAAATAACTCGCACGAGCTTTGACCCAAAGATTTCGAAGATTAGTAAGATCTGAAGCGCTGGGCGTTGCAGTAGAATCAAAAGTAGCAACTGCAGCCGCTAAGTTTGATGCGTCCAATTCCGCTTGTGTATAGGACTCAAAGGCAAGATCTGCATATCGATTTAAAAATTCAGACTTACTTGCACTGGCAGGAATATCCAAACCTAAAAGCGCAGCGGCCGCACTATTGTCGCCACCCGGGCCCTCGCAAGAAATCAGGGAACCGAATAGAGTAACACTGAATAGAATTGAAAATATTTTTGTGTGGATGTTCCGCATGGAAATCTCCTTAAAATTTGGGAAAAATCCCCGTCCGGATAAAATCCGGCCGGGGCCAGAGATGAACTGTGGGGATGACTCCCTCCGGCTCCTGGGACAGGGACCGGCTTGATTTTGCAAGTGAGAATAAGTCTCAAAAAAAGTCAATAAGGAATTTTCCTCACTCGACGTTCCATCTCAGGCCACTTCGGGAAATTTTTATCTGAAATCCCGTTTTGTTTCATTCTATCTAAAGGAAATAACCCTTTTGGATTAAAGGAAACTGAGGCTGACTCTCAAAATTTTCGATAAAGGGAACCTGGTCAATCGCAAAAAGGTCGGGAGTAAAAGATTATTAAACTTCAGTCAATAAACCGTGAGAAGTATCTTCGGTAAGTATTTCAAATGCTGCACTTCTGGCAGATCTTAAACGAAGGGGAGAAGTTTCTCCTCTTCGTTGGACCAAAACTTCTGCCCTAGCTATTTTACTGTTTAGACAAAACTTCCAACCGCCTGGAGGATTCGCATAACGTAGGCAGGCGAAGTCTTTTTTATCTGCGTGAATTCTTCCTTCTATTTTTATTTCAGTAGAAGAAGCCTGAAATTTCCAATCGAAATACTGATAGCTCGCTCTTCTGAATGAGGAGAATAAACTGTTTAATGCATATTCTTGTCCGTGCAAACGTAAAACAATTGGAGTGATTGCAGGAGTCCAAAATGGACCTAACTTGATCTTTGCAGTTGCCAATTCAAGGAAGGAACCTTCTTCTCCATCAAAACCGGCCACTTGTCCCCATGCGTATTGGTCCGTATGTTTGGGGCCCCAATTATGATTCTGGCTTCCTTTCCAGTCTTTTAGATCTATTTTATTATTTTCTAATTTTATAAATCCATTAAGTAGTAAAGAAGGTTTTCCGACTAGGACTTTTGCCTTTGGGAAGCCGCTTGAGTATAGATCTTTCGGGAATAAAAAAAGAGGTTTATCTCCTCCTGAGAAGTTTAGGTCCCATTCTATATTTGTAGAACCTTGTTTATTCCCTGATTTACCTTTCAATCCTTTATGATCTTGGATAGAAGAGGAGATCCTGATATTAAATGGATCTCCGGAAAATTCACATTCTGAGATAGGATATTCTGATTTGGAAACATAATGTTTTCCATTCTCTCCGTCAAAATAGATCGCCCATAATTCTCCTATAGAATCCTGAGGTGAATTTTTAGGAGAAAAAATAGTATAGCGGATCCAGATTGCAAGAGGACGAGTCGGATGATTTCCTCTTACGAACCAACTCTCATAATGACCTGCATTCGAATCGGAATGGAATCTGGGAAAATCATAATCTTCGTCAATACTCATGCGGGAAATATTTAATCCTTCTCGGTTAGGAGCAACTAGAATCCGCGAGTCAACTGGAGATCCCGCTTAAATTTCTTCTTAAAAAATAATACGAAAAGATTTATAGTGTCGACGAGTTTGAAGAGAATAAGAAAGATTTGAATATGGAGATTCCTTCCTATTCCCCTTCCACTTGGAGAACCGCTGTTGCCAAATATGCAGAGGAAATTCTTCGTGTTGGCCATGAAAAGTCCCCGTTTTGGATCGCTGTTCGCACATTCGTTTCTGCAGCATGCGAAACTGATGATCCGGAACCGTTTTATGATGATCTTGACTCGGGTTTCAAAAGAGAATTAACAGAAGAGGATGAGGTTCGCTTGGACGAGGTATTGTCCTCTTTCTGGGACCAAGCAACTGCAGTTCTCATCGCAATTTCAGAAGCGTACAGCGACGAGGACGAGGATAGAAGTGAGGAGATCACTGACGAGGCGATTTCCGGATTACTTTCCGGATTGAACGACGCCGGCGTAAAAACAATGTCAGACGCGGAACTTCTGGAATTGGCTGTTCTGGTCCTGAATAGTAGATTAAATTTTCATAATGTCCCTGTTGAGGAAAACTTTTCTATCAAAAGTTTGAATTCTATCCCGGATTTGGAAGAGAGAAGGATCTTAGAACCTTTCGTTACCTTCTTGATCGAAGACTTCAAAACTGTAGAAGATAGGGAAGAAAGATTCGCGCTACTTATGCAGATCTTATTCGATACTTTATGGGCTTTGTTTTATCTTGGCCTGGAAGAAGACGAAGAATAGATCATTCTCCTGCCTTTTCTCCCACTCTTAACTTTTCCTTTCTAAAAGAAATGATTGCGATCGCTAAACTCAGGATCGCAAGAAAGGAACTCACTATAAACGGTGCGCCCGGAAAATAAGGCTGCATACCTTCTCTTGTAAAATAAGAGAAAACGAAACTCATGAGCAATGGGCCTAATATAGAACTTAGGCTCATCATACTTCCCATAATTCCTTGGAATTCTCCTTGTTGAGTAGGAGATACGTGATTGGAGATATAACCTTGGATTGCAGGAGTTGCAATAAAACAAAAGGAGAAGGGCACAAGTAGCGCATAAAGCATCCATTCTTCCCAAGCGAATGCAAATAACGCGCTCATCACCACTCTCGCAAAAATTCCAAGATACGCGGAATTTTTTTGGCCCAATTTAGGAATGATGATCCTGAGTAATCCGCCTTGTACTACTGCAAGTGAGGCTCCTACTACTGCGAGAGAAAATCCGATCTTTGTCGCAGTCCATTGGAATTTATTCATCGTAAAGTAAGACCAACTGGTTTCCATACAATGGTTTGCAACAAATATTAGAAATAAAGAAAGTACTAAGCCGCTTAACGGTCCCGGATATCGGAAAAATGCCACCACTGAGCCGAATGGATTTGCCATCACCCAATTGAATTTTCTTCTGTTCTCTTCTAAAAGAGTTTCAGGCAAAACAAAATAACCGTATACCCAGTTTAAAAGAGAAAGAGAAGAGGCCACCCAGAAAGGAGCTCTAGGGCCGAATTCTGAGAACAAACCTCCGATAATCGGACCTATAATGAATCCCATCCCGAACGCCATTCCTACTAATCCTAAGTTTTGAGATCTTTTTTCAGGAGGGCTGATATCTGCGATGATTGCACCTGCGACTCCGTAGCTTGCTCCTGTGATACCTGCAATAATCCTTCCTACAAATAACCAAAATACATTCGGAGCCAATGCTAAGAATGCATAATCAATTCCTAATCCGAATAAAGATGCGAGTAAGACAGGCCTTCTCCCGAATTTATCACTTAAACCTCCGATGATGGGAGCGCAGAAAAATTGAGTGATCGCATAAGTGAAGGATAGAAGTCCTCCATAAACCGCTGCGGTACTTAAGTTTCCTTGCAACATTCCTTTTAATAGATTTGGAACGACAGGGATGATAATCCCGAATCCGATAAAATCGATGAGTAATGTAAAAAGTAAAAATTGGAGTGCGGACTTTTTTTGAACTGTCATATTTTTTATTTTCTGGTTTTGTATATTGAGATCAAATGAATCCTAAAATACAAATCAAACTTCAAGACCCGGAAACAAATTCTGCAATCTTAATGATGGATGCATTGTGGAAAGAAATACAAACCAGATACGGTTTCCAAGCTCCCAATCCGATGAAGGGAGAATATTTTAAAGGCCCTAAATATGCATTTTGGATCGCTGAGATCGATAATCGCCCGGTCGGAAGTATTGCAATCACACCTTGGAATGATTCGGTTGCAGAGTTGGATGTAATGTATGTGGATCCTGAATTTAGAGGAACTGGGCTTGCTTCAGAGTTGATAAATGGATTGGAATTATTTGCAAAACAAAACGGATTTAATTCTATTCGATTGAGAGCGGGTGCTCCTCAGCCGGAAGCATTACGTTTTTATGAAAAACATGGATATGCTCGCATTGATTCTTTCGGAAAATGGGCTTCCGATGAAACTGCTTGGTGTTACGAAAAGTTGATTTAGTTAAACTCTTTCTATTGCAATCAGACTGATATCATCTTGTGGTTGGGAATATCCGAGCCATAGATCCAGATCTTTCATAACCATATCGGGAATATTTTCGATAGGTTCTTCAGAAAGTTCGGAGATACGATTCCTGAGTCTAGATTCTCCCCAGGCTTCTCTTTTAGAATTGAATTGTTCGAATACTCCATCCGAAAAAAGGAACATCCTATCTCCGTTCAGAAAATCCAATTCCTGATTCTCATAACTTTTTTTGTTTTTCAAACCTATGATAGCACCTGTCCTTCTTAAATTCATAAGATGAGAAGAATGTACTAAGATCTGATCCGGATGTCCTGCGGATGCATAAACTAATCTGTTTTCTCTGGCATAAATATCCACTATGATTGAAGAGAATATGGTCCCTAAGGAGGAGAATTTTCTTTGGAACTTATCATCCAAAAGATCCAAACAGAATCCCGGATCTTTCGCTCCGAATTTGATTCCTTCGTATTCCGCCTTGATTGCCATGGTGACGAGCGCTGCTTGGACTCCATGCCCGGTAGCATCCGCAAGAAAGATCCGATACACTCCGGGAGACACTTCGAAAATATCATAAAAGTCTCCGCCTACTTCATCTCGAGGTAAATACTTTACTGCATATTTTAATTCTTTATAAGATTCTACATTTTCAGGAAAAAGTTTTTTTTGGATCCTTTGGGCAACGAGTAAGTCTTTTCGAATTCTTTCCAAAGAATGATTCAATTCCGAGGTTTTTTCTCGAACAAGAACTTCTAGATTATCTTTTAGAATGTTCAGTGCGCTGTTCGTTATCCTTAAGTTTTCGCTAAGTATTTCAGATTTTCTGAATGCTCTTGCGATCCTTCTCGAAAGTACTAAAGATTGGGAGAGGGTAAATACGAGAAGTCCATAGGGAGAAAGATTGATCCCTCTTAGATTTAATTTATCCCAAAGTAGATCTATTCCTACCGTGATACCAAATGCAAAAAATCCTGTGAGGAATAAGAGTGAATCTTCTCTTTTTTTCCAAACTCCTAGACAGACTGTGAATAGTACATACAATAAGCCGATTCCAGTTACGATCTGAAACGGTCCTACAATGCTCGTAAAAAATCCGATCGGAAAAAGTAGAGTTATATCGTAAGCGATCGCTAAAACCCAGGCAACTGCCGGCACCCAAGGGAATGTATCTTCGGGGAACAAAGAGCGATGGAACATTAGAAAGATCGGAACTGCGGTATAGAAGGAGAAGAACTCCAATCTAAAAACGGACTCCCAGGGAAAGTCTGGAAAAATTTCTAGAACGAGTCTATTGCCGATCAATGCTACTCTTAAAGTTAATAAAAACGTAAATAACGCAAAATAGAATGCTGACTTTTCTTTTCTTCTAAATAGAAAAAGCCCGGTATGATAAAGTCCGATAAGAAGAAGGCCACCAAATAGAAAAGATTCTCTGGACTGAGTGATGAGCTTCTCTCTATAAATTGCTTCTAAGGTTCCTAATTTCGGGACTTGCCAAAATCCGCCAAAATTATTGATCCAGTTAGAACCTTGTATTAAAATTTCCGTATTCGTTTTTTCTACTCTTAGAGGTAGATACACAGATTTGATCTTGGGAATTTCGGAAGAAGGTTCTAGGTTCGGAGTTCCGGAGGAATATACTAATCTTCCGTTATAATATAATTTGTATGCGGATGCGAAATCGGGCATTAAGAGCCCGATCTCTTTTTTTAGATCTTCTTCCGGAAAGATGATGGATAAACGAAAACTTGCCGCTCCTTCTCTAGGAAGTACTTGGTCTCCTTTTTTAGTATCCTGCCAAGAATGAGGAATGGATAATTTGTCCCAGTTCGCGGTTTGGCTTTTTTCAGGAGAAACAAATTCTCCATATAAGAACTGCCAGTTTCCGCTTAATGGAATGAGTTCTGAGTGTTCTGCAAGATCCTGAGAGGAAATTTGTAATACTCCGTCCTGGATCGGTGCTGCTTCTAAAGAAAAACAAAACCAAAATATAGAAAGAAGTATAAGGAACCGTTTCACTTCCCGTTAGGATAAGCAGAACCCAAAGCGTGTCTAATGTTTTTTAAGAACTGAATTCAATCGATCGGGATAATCTGTAATAATTCCGTCCACGCCTGTTTTAATTAACCTTTCCATTTCTTGAGTATCATTTACAGTCCAAGGAATTACTTTAATTCCTAAAGAATGAGCCTTAGAAACGAATTCATCGGTTACGTATAAAAAATAAGGAGAAATAATATCCGCTTTTAACTCTTTTGTTTGATTTAAAACAAGTTCTCTTCTGGAATCACCAAACCCGAATTTCATCGCGGCACCTTGAGAATATGTCAGAGAGAATAATGCGGAAGTTTTTATCTTAGGATTTTTTTTCTTCACGAGTGAGATCGCAGGAAGATAGAAAGATTGGATAGTTGCACGATCGGTAACCTTTGCAGTTTCAATCGCTTTGATCAGAAGATTTACATGAGCTTCTGAAATTTCACTTGAAACCTGTGACTCTGCATCATTCGGGAATTTGGTCTCTATATTAAACTTAGGAACAACTTTTCTTTTTCCTGTTCTCTCCCATGTTTGAACTTTTTCAAAAAATTCTTGGATGGTCAAAAGTTCAGTTCCAGGTACAGAGATCTGCTCGGGGAATTTAGGATTCTTTTTGGTACCACAATCCAGTTCTTTTAATTCCACAAGTGTCAGCTCATAGATCGATTTAGAAACTATTTCTGATCCGTCTTTTTTAGTGCATAATGCAGGATTTGATTCAGAATCATGGTGTATTATGATTTTCTGATCTTTGGTCAAAACAGTATCTAACTCGATCGTTGTCATTCCTTGAGAAAGTGCCTCTTCGAATGCAGGCCAAGTGTTTTCCGGTTTTAAGCCCCTGGCACCTCTATGACCTTGCAGATCTAAATTTCCCTCGATTGGAGTATTTCGGATCTGTTCTCCTGAACAAGACAGATAGATTAAGAAGAATATTAAGAATGTTTGTTTGATATGGAATGATTTCATACTTTTGATTTGGCCTTACCAAGTTATAGTAGTGTCTTTAAGAATATTCCTGCTGCAGTTCCACCGGTTAAAGGTGCAAGAATCGGAAGCCACGCATATTTCCATCCTGAGTTTCCTTTGTTTTTAATAGGAAGAATATAATGTGCTAATCTAGGCCCAAGATCTCTTGCAGGATTGATCGCATATCCCGTGGTTCCTCCCATGGAAAGTCCGATCACCCAAACTAAAATTCCTACGAAAAAAACTCCCATAGGCGTTGTCACATCTGCGATTTGAGCGGAGAAGATAGAATGTATCCCTAAGATCAAAATGAAAGTTCCTAAAAATTCACTAAAAAAGTTGGAAGGCGGATTTGAGATTGCCGGATCTGTAGAGAATACGGCTAAAATTTTTCCTGAGTCCTTAGTCTCTTTCCAATGAGGAAGATAATGCAGATAAACCGCCACAGCTCCTAAGAATGCCCCCAAAAATTGTGCAGGAAGGTATATTGGAATTTTAGAATATTCTCCGGATTGGACTGCAAATGCTAAGGTAACTGCAGGATTTAAATGAGCATCTGCACTTCCAAATGCTTTGGCTGTAAAAACTCCCAAAATGACCGCGAAAGCCCAGGCTGCAGTGATCACAATCCAACCGGAATCTTTTGCTTTAGATTTTTCTAATAAAACTCCGGCTACTACTCCGTCTCCTAAAAGTATGAGCACAAATGTGCCTAAAAATTCTCCAAAAAAAGGGGACGTCATCTATTACCTCATTTTTCCCATCAATTTAACTGTGGCCTTTCTTCCGATCAGCTTAGAAACTTTCACTAAAACTTTATTCGGAAGTCCTGAAACCACAGTAGGAGAACTTCTCTTCTTCAAAGCCGCCAAAGCGTATTCCACTAAAGTTTCTGCAGATTGAGCGATCGCTTTCGGAAAATCTTTAGGATCTCCTCCCGCTCTTTCAAAAAAGTTAGAAACAGTTACGCCGGGACAAAGGCCCATAACGTATACACCCCTTTTTCTTTGCTCATACCATAAGGATTCACTGAAAGAAGTCACGAAGGCCTTAGTCGCAGAATATACGCCCGAAGAAGGCATAGGCACAAGACCCAATGTAGAAGAGATATTCATTAAAGAATCTCCCGACTGGGATTTTTTTAAGAAAGAATAAGACAAAGAAACAAGAGAATCTATATTAAGACGGGTCATCGCCTGTAATCTAGGTAGATCCGCTTTATCGAATGGTCCGTATACTCCGAAACCTGCGTTGTTTATTAATAAATCGTAATGGTTACTTTCTAATTCTTTTTGGATCTTTGCGGTTGATTTTGGATCAGATAGATCTGCGATGATGAAGTTATGACCTTTTCCAAGTTCATCTACCAGTTGTTTGAGCCTTACTTCGTTTCTTGCGACTGCAGTGATCTTATAACCTTTTGCTGCTAGTTGTTTTGCGAATTCTCTTCCGATCCCTTCGCTTGCTCCAGTGACTAAAGCTTTCATCCTTTCCTCCCCTAAATATTCCCGAAAAATCCGGAATTCATTTAGTTCTAAAAGTTTTCGCAGAATTGTTCTGCAAGATCCGCTAGTTGAGCAAGCTTAAAAATATGACCGAAATGGTAGAATCCTTCTAAAAGAGTTATAGTCCACTGCGCGGGCTTCAAGGACCGGCAGGCTATACATCCGGTCGGTTCTGCAAAAGTTTTTCTCTTTCTTCTTCCATGATCCGGATCGATTTGCGGGTAAAATCCAAAATGATCTTTAGTTCTTCTGCAGTATAAGCAGAGAGTTGTTCCCAAACTGATTTTGCTAAACCTTCGAATAGGCTTCCTATTTTCTGCATAGCAGCCATATCTTGGGTCAGAAAAATTCTCACCTTTCTTCTATCATTTGGATCATTCTTACGTTCTACCAGCCCCTTCTTCTCCAAACGATCAATCAGAGAAGTTACCGTACCGGTGCTAAGCCCCATTGTTTTAGCGATTTCGCCGGCAGTTTGAGGGCCTTGCGTTAATAACAAGTCCACACATTTGTGATCGGTAATATGCAGCCCAAGCCGATCCGCAATGGTTTGGTGGAACAAAATAGATACGGTGCTCAGGTTTTTGGAATCGGTCATAATGGATTCCATCAATTCGGGCTTCGTTTTTGGGATTTTTTTGTCTTGCAATTATCTCGACCGTCATATATCTCGATTATCAAGATAATTGATCGTCGAGTTAATTCGATTTAAGGAGACCAAATATGGCAGAAAATAGCAAGAACGAAATTCCGGATTACCCTTGGTATTCATGGGGATCCCCAATCGGTCTGGGGGTTGCTATGATCTCCCTTTCCGTATCTTTTGCAGTGACGGCTTATTCATTAGTTTCTGCATTCACAGTGATCAAAGCCGCGTTCGGAGGATAATAATGAAAAGGGAGAAGCCCTATAGGTTGTTGAAACAGGGATCGGATCCTTACCCTGGCCTTACCTAGTTTCGCTAAGAAAGGACAGGATTGGATGTATCATTACGAGGGAATCAAATAGATTCCCTCGTTCTGGATTTAATAGGATTTTGTCCAGAGTTGGTTACTTGCATTCAGGAATTCCCATTGATGAACCAGAGAGCCGTTGCTATTAGCAGAAGCATCTACCGCATACAATGAGTTGATACGATTTCGGATACTATCTCCTACGAAATCGAATCTCATATTATTCATATCCTTACAATCCCAAAGAGCAATCTTTCCTCCGTTACGAGTTTCTCCGCCATTATCCATACATTTATTTGGATTCAGTTTGCTTCTGAGGAAACCGTTGCCTGCATCATAATACCATTTTTGAGCATCGGTTCCGTTACAGTTGTATATTTGTATCCTTGCACCGTTTGCAGTACTACTATTGCTTACATCTAAACATCGATTGGAAGCTTGGTTAATGAGTGCGAAATACGGAGACTCATAATTTTTCTCCCAACGTTGGTTGTTCCCACCATGCCATGTCCATTGGCTGACCAAGGAACCGCTGGTAGAACCGTTAGCGTCTACAGCAATCGATTCGTTTTGTCTAACTCGCATAGAATCATCGTAAAAATCGAATCTCATATTATTCATATCTTTACAATCCCAGAGTACTATTTTTCCCCCGTTCCAATTCTCCGCTCCGTTATCCAAACACTTATCAGTATTCAATTTGCTTCTAAGATAACTTGTAGAATGTTCATAGAACCATTTCTGTGCGTTAGTTCCGTTACAATTCCAAACTTGAACGCGAGCATTATTTTCAGTGCTGCTATTGCTTACATCCAAACATAGATTGGATTGTTTACTTTTTAGAGTGAAGTATCTTGGTTCTAGATCGTTTACATCCATACATGCTTCGAAAGCATATTGAGAGAAACGAGGACCTGCAAAATCTACCATCGCAATATTGATACGTTGCCCTGATTTTTTGGCTTCTCTATCCAAGTCATAAACAAAACTTGCATGATCCAATTTATCATTAGTAAGGTCTTCAATACTTCCCCAATATGGAGGGAAAATAATTTGAGACGCATTCGGAGTTAGGATCATCTGAGCTACGTAAAATTTACCTTCTCGATTGTCCTTGATGCGGTTTCTAAGTGCGCTCACTAGATCGGATTCGTTTCCAGTATTTTGCCAGTCACTCTTCATTGTTTGGCCTTGGTTCCAATACAGTTCGGATAAAGCAGAATAATTTCCGCCACCCCAGATTAGGATAACGTTCTTATCTAGGTCCCAAAGTTGGGAGAAGCTAACTGAATTTCCAAGATTACGAGGGGCCATTCTGGAACCTAAATAAGGAAGAACCAATTGGTCTTTTAGTTCGTAATGTTCCCCATCGCTCATACTGTCCACGTTCTGAATATGAACGAATACGATCTCTTTTTTACGATTATTCACGAAGCTGGAGATATGTTGGAATACTTCCTGAGCCGGAACGGAAATACTAGATCCGTGATGGATCTTAAATTGTCCGTCTGCCTTTTTGATCCTAAGATCGAAGTAACGATACCCGAGAGATAATTGTTCTCCCACAGTGTATTCTTGGGTTTGGGAGATATTCTCGTCTATTCCCTGGATTCCGTAAGTTCCGGAGTCATGAGTTCCTGGGATACAAATATTTCTAAGCTGGGTATTTGATTTGGAAAGGTATCCATTACTCATCCATGCTTGCGGGTCTATCTGCAATTTTGGAGCATAAACAGGGATCGGACTTCTTCCGTTTTTACCCTTAGTGCCTCCACCCTCGAAAGGGATCCCACTTGGCTGGTCCAAAGGGGCAGGAGTTAGGTATTCTGCCTTATAATTGATATCTGCACCCAGAGATCCTCCGGATTTACCTTTGGATTGGAGTAAAAATAGTAAAGAATCGTAGTTTGAGGAGGAATCTTTACATCCTGCTCCTATTAGGGATGCAGCGCAAATAAACGCGACTGCGACGATTCGAGAGGAAAACACCTTGGAACTTTTCATTTTTTCACCATTCAAATGATCTGTTTTTCTGCATTATAAAAGTTTAATGCTTTGCTCCAGTATCCGGAGTAGAAAAAGAAATAACCGGAACTTTTTCCCTGTCAACGTCCTTTCAAATATTTTTAAAAAGTTAACATAACGATTGTTTTTTAAAGAATTCCAAGGTTCTCTGTTTGTTATCTTAATATAATCAAAATATAAGAGCCGGTGCAGAAAGGAAATCGCCTTGCAGAGACGAGTGCGACTTTCAATCTGACAGCAAAGAAATCCATTATGAAATTATTTATTAGCGATAAAAAAGAATCTCTATCTTCTTGGTGGTTACGTTTTCGTTTGAACCATTGGCCTTGTTTGTGGTGTACGGGAGGAAAAATACAATTCATCTCTTCCGATCTAAGAGAACTTCATGTAAGTTTAAAGAAAAATCTTCGCACATTAAATCGAGTCGGTACAATTTACGGAGGAAGTATTTATAGTTCGGTGGATCCATATTATATGTTGATGATGATGTGGATACTTGGACCCGACTATGTAGTTTGGGATAAAGCTGCAAAAGTAAAATTTGTCCGGCCGATCCTGAATAAAGTTAAGATCAGATTTTTGATCACAGAAGAATTGATCGAAAAGACAAAACAAGATATATTAGAAAAAGGCGAAATAGTTTTTGATCTTCCTGCAAAATACGAAGATGAAGAAGGAACAGTATATGCCTCCTTCGAAAAAACGATCTATGCTGCTTCCAAAGAATTTTATGAGAAGAAGTTAGCTTCTAAAAATATGACTTCTGCATTTAAACCTAGCAAAAGAAGTTGATTTTAGATTATTTGATAGCGATCCATCCGCCTACATGTAAGGATCTGAATTTTTGAGAACTCTCTGAAAATCCTGCTTCTCTGAAAAGATCTGTGTATCTGGTACTTTGGATACGATGTAGTTCGAATACTCGTTTTAGATAGACTTCAACCGCTTCTTCTTCCCAGCCTTGGAAATTGATTAAATAGGATTTTATATTTTTAAATAGTATCTCCGATCCATTTGGTTCGGAATCGAATAGATCGAATAGAATGAATCTTCCTCCCTTTTTCAATCTTGTATGGATCTCTTTCAAGAGTGAAAGTTTGTCTCCGGTATCCGGAAGGAAATGTAAAACAAAGAGTAGGGTGGCTGAATCATATTCTTCGGCTAAAGGAAGTTCTCCCACTGTTCCACAGACAAGTTTAAGTTGTGGGAATTTTTTCTGGGCCTGTTCTATCATTTCAGGCGAAGGGTCAAGACCGGTTATCGAAAACCGATCCGGAGCAATTTTTAATAATTTGGCGAAGTCGGCTCCAGTTCCACAACCTACTGATAAGATCTTTCCTTTTTCAGGAATGTTTTCGAGAAGATAGATCGCAACTAATTCCATGATCCCTGAATAGAATGGGATCATCTTTCCTATTCTTCTCTCATATACTTGTGCTCTTTCACCTTCGAACTTTTCTACGTGGCTCATTTAATTTCCTGTTTGGACTTTTTGAAGAAGAATATCATATGTGGAACCGTCTTCCGGATACATTGCGACTCCTAAGGACACTGTGACTTTTACTTCTCCCAAAGAACCGTTGGAGGTGGATTCCGAAAATAATCTTTTGATCTTCTCTGCTCTTTCCAACACTATATTCTTATGCGCTCCGGGAAGAAGAAGTAAGAATTTTTCACCGCCTATCCTGGAAGAGATATCACTTCTTCTGGAATTTTCCAAAAGTATTCTGCCCATTTCTTTAAGAAGAAGGTCTCCTCTATTATTCCCGAATATTTCGTTGATCTCTTTTAGTCCGTCTATATGCAAATAAACTACACCTATTGTGCTTCCATTTCTTTCTGCTCTATAAAGTTCTGCTTGGAAAGACTCGATTGTATATTCTCTATTGAAAAGACCTGTGAGTTTATCACGGATCTCTAATTCTTTAATTTTGTTTTCCCTTCTTCTAAAAAGGGATTCGTATCTTTTTGCCTTTGCTTCTGTAAAAGATCTTTCTGTAATGTCTCTAAAATAGAAGGCCTTGGCAGGTTCTTTTTCTTCTACTAGGATTGGAATTGTCCTACAAATAAATCTCCTTTTGCCGGAGGAAAGATGTAACGTTAGATGAGAATGTTCTTTAGAATCTGCCTTTGAGAGTTCGTTATACCAAGAAGAATGTTTTAGATCATTTTTTTCAGGTACAAGCCCAAATTCTTTTGCCTGGATATTTGAATCCAAAAGTTTTCCCTTATTATCCGAGATGAGTATCGCGTCTTCCTGATTTTCCAGAAAGTTTAGGTTTCGGATCCAATAGTTTTTAGGAGAAGAAGACATGCAGTTCTATTCGAAAAATTATCCCGGAACTCCGGGAAAATCAATCTTCTTCTGACTCTTTAAAAATTCGATCTATAAGAAGTTTTTATTCGTAAATTTTTAGGATTTCTCTCGCCTTATGTCGAATTGCTTCCTGTAATTCTAAAGGTTCTAAAACAAAAACGGAATCGCAATGTTGCAGCATACTTCCTAACGCCCATTCTTTGGTTTCCATATCGATTACCATTTCGGTAAAACCTTTTGCCATAGGTTTGTGGCTTAGACATTTCATATGAGGAATACTCTTGATATGTTCCGCGGTTGCATCAGTGACCTTAATTTTGATCAGATATTTAGGGACTCTTGATTTGAATTCTTTGATCCATTCTTCCCAATATTTGCTCAGATCAAATTTTTTAGGTCTTTCGAATCTTTCTGCAGTTATCGAGGCTTCTTTGATCCGAGAGATACGATAGACTCTCATTTCTTTTCCGCGTTTTGCTACGACATACCAGATCGTGTCTTTTGCTACAAGGCCGTACGGTTCTATTGTTCTTGGTTCAGGTTTTCCACCTTCTTTTTCGTAGATGATCATTACTTTTTTCTCTTCCCAAACTGCGTCTTGTAGTATTGGAAGAAGTGGAAGTTCCCTGATCGCTCTGCCCCAACCGAGCCCGTCTATATGAATCCTTTGTCTGGCAGTTTCCGCATCTTTTCTATAAGCAGGTGGAAGAGAAGCCATAAGTTTGACGAATGCAGAATCGAAGTCCTTCTTCTTTCCTAAATCCTCCAAAACTCTAGAAGAGTGAACTAGTAACAGCGAGATCACTTCTTCTTTTTTAAACCCGGTAAGGTTTGTTCTATAACCCTCGCTTAAACTCCAGCCTCCACCAATGCCTCTTTCCGCATAGATTGGAATTCCTGCGGCAGAAAGAGCCTCCATATCCCTATGAACTGTTCGTTCTGAAATTTCCAATTTTTTGGAAAGTTCCTTAGCGGTCGTTCTTCCTTTTGCCTGTAAATGTAGAAGAATATTTAGAAGCCTATCAGCTCTCATAAATTTAGTATAAATCTCTAAATATGACAGAACTTGTCATGTATATTCTGCTATGCTTGTTTTTATGATTACTTTAGCAACTTCGGTTTTTGGCATCGTTCTATGTAAAGGTGAAATTATCAAAACTTCTGTCCATGGCCCTACAGGGAAAATTTCCTATAAGGATGAAGGATTCGGTGGAATGCCGGTCGTGTTTATTCATTCTTTTGGAGGGAATGTTTCTCATTGGGAAGAGATCAAGGAATCTCTTGTTCCGAACAGAAGAGTAGTGCGTATAGAACTTAGAGGTCATGGAGATTCCGAATTTCCAAAAGATGGGGATTATAGGATTTCTTCTATGGCACAGGATTTGGCTACAGTTGTAAATCTTTTGGGACTGCAAAGATTCGTGCTCGTGGGTCATAGTATGGGGGGAAGTGTCGCATTACAATACGCTGGAGAAAATCCGAGTAGAGTGGCGGGACTCGTTCTTGTGGATTCCAACGGGGATCCAAAAAAATTACCGGAAGTGGTTCGCAATCAGATCAAGAATGCATTACATTCGGACGCATATGTGCAAACTACGGAGGCATATTGGGAACAGCTATTGGCGAATTCTAAACCTGAAGTAAAAGAAAGATTGATGGGAGAATTAACCAGAACTCCGAAAGATACCGTACTCAAGATCACTTCCGAGTTATTGGATTATGATCCGAATCATTCTCTAAAAAGATATGTAGGTCCAAAACTTGCGATAGTCACTCCGGAAAACGATGACCAATTTGCATTACATAGACTTCATTTAGGATTTCCTCATGTGGTAGTTTCGAATGCGGGACATTGGTTACAATTGGACCAACCGGAAGAATTCCGTAATACTCTGGAAACCTTCTTACAAAAATTCTAAGATAAAACTCCCGGAGCTTCGTCCGGGAGGCTTCAAATGATTTTCATCGAACGAGAGTTATAGATTCTTTGCTGGAAAAATTTTTCAAAAATTCCTCAGAATTTCTAAATTTCTGATTTAATTGATTTCGAAATTTTATTAGTATTGCTCCCGCTTTCCGTAGAAGGGCCGGGAAATTCATCTTCCGATCCGAGGAAAACAAGGACGTTCTTCGTCCAATTTCAAATCGAAATCATATGAAATCTATCAAAGTTATTCCACTCGTATTAGTTCTAGCCTTAACGTTATTTTCTTGTCGAAGCAAAACTTCCCCTAAAATTTCTCCCCTTGCTGAAAATGGGGTTTTGGATCTGAGAGATTGGAATTTTGCAGAAGATGGTATCGTAAAATTAGATGGAGAGTGGAAATTCCAATGGATGAAACTTGCGGTTTCCAGACCGGAGCTTGGATCCAAGGATGTTCAAACTCATATAGTTAATATTCCGGGTAACTGGAACCAAATTCCAAAGTTAGAAGGTATGAATCCTTTGATGGCTTTCGGATACGGCACTTATACTTTAAAAATAATCCCGGGCCAAAATCAGGGAAGGTTAATGATGCACTTCCAAGGCGCAGGAACTGCAGCTTCTATCTATTTAGATGGGAAGAAGATTATGGGGAATGGAGTAGTGGGACCCGATGAGAACTCATCCCGTCCCCAATATCTTCCGCTTTATGTTTCTATCGGACAACCAAACAAGGAGATGTTATTACAAGTAGAGATCTCTAACTTCGATCATTATAAGGGAGGACTTTGGGAATCCCTTAGGATGGGAACAGAATCGGATCTTCTGAACTTCAGGGACAATAGCTCTTTTAGCGAGATGTTCTTGTTCGGAAGTATCATCATCATGGCTTTATACCATTTCGGTTTGTATTCTTTAAGAAGAAGGGACATGACCGGGTTGTTTTTCGGAGCATTCTGCGCGAGCATCTGCCTAAGGATTTTCGTAACCGGAGAAAGGTTCCTGATCCTAAAATTTCCTCATCTGCCTTGGGAATTTTTTAATAAGTTGGAATATATCTCCTTCTACTTAGCTGTTCCATTTTTCATTTATTATCTGGATGCATTATACCCGCATTCGTTCTCTGCAAAGTTAAAAAGATTCTTCATAGGATTCAACCTAGTCGTATCCGCGATGGTTGTATTTACTCCTGCGAGCATTTATACTCATACATTGATCCCATTTCAAGTATGTTTAATTTTTGTAATATTATGGATCTTCTTCGTATTAGTTCGTTTGGTAAAAAGCGGGGCAGAAGGCTCTCTAATGGCGCTCGGAGGAGTAATCGCTTTAACCGCGGCTGCTATCAATGATAGTTTATATTCACAAGCAGTGATTAACACCGGATATTATCTTCCATTAGGATTATTCGTTTTTATATTCGTGCAGTCCTATTTGCTCTCCTTCCGCTTTTCTCAGGCGTTCTTATACATAGAACGTTTATCAGACAATCTACTGGAAGTGAACAAGGCCTATAGTAGATTCGTTCCTTTGGCTTTCTTGAAATTTTTGAATAAAAGTGATATCACCGAGATCGGCTTAGGAGACCAGGTCCAAAGAGAAATGACCATCTTATTCTCGGATATCAGATCCTTTACCCAACTCTCCGAGAAGATGACTCCTAAAGATAATTTCGACTTTTTGAATTCTTATATGAGAAAGATGGGGCCGATTATCAGAAAACACGGCGGTTTCATAGATAAATATTTGGGCGATGGAATTATGGCTCTCTTTCCTAGTCTGCCTGACCAGGCGCTGGATGCTGCTATGGAAATGCTCCGAGAGTTAGAGAGCCTAAATCAATCCAGAGCGGATCGACATTATGAACCGATCCAAATCGGTATCGGGCTTCATACAGGAACATTGATGCTCGGAACGATTGGCGAAGAAGAAAGAATGGATGGGACAGTGATCTCGGACGCAGTCAATCTTGCTTCTCGTATCGAGGGATTGACCAAGGAGTTTCATGCGAACCTTCTACTTAGCGAAAGCACCTATCGTAAGTTGAAGAATCGCAGGAAGTATTCCTTTAAAAAATTAGGCAAAGTAAAAGTGAAGGGAAAATCCAAATCCAGCGAAGTATACGAGGTCTTGGGCTGATCTTACTTTTTCGGGAACTTCTGTTTATAAAAATCTAATGCTCTGAGGATCAGCTCTTTTGCTACCTCGGGGCCTTCCGGCTCTTCTACCCTGACTTCTTTCTTTTCTAATTGTTTATATACGGAGAAGAAATGAGTCAGCTCCGCTCTAAATGAATTCGGCAGTTGAGATACGTGCTCTATTCCATCAAAACTTCTATCACCCGAGGCAACAGCCAGGATTTTCTCGTCTCCTTCTCCTCTGTCTATCATCCTCATTACCCCGACCACTCTTGCGGGTACCAAACAAAGTGGGGGAACTTCTTCCGAACAAAGTACTAGGATATCCAAAGGATCCTTATCATCTCCCAAAGTTTGGGGAATAAAACCGTAATGAGCAGGATAATGCGCGGAAGCAAAAAGCACTCGGTCCAATTTGATGAGACCCGATTCCTTATCCACTTCGAACTTGGCCTTACTTCCGGAAGGAATTTCCACAAGCGCATGAACTTCGTGAGGAGGATTTGGGCCAGGACTGGCCTCGTGCCAAGGATGTTGTATCATGGGGAAATCTTGGAACCGGATGGATGTATAGCAAGCATATTCCTACTAACATTTTGTAGGAAATCCGAACTTCGATGTGAAGCAAATATCATAGAAGGATTTTAAATGAACAATCTATATATTTCTATCCGAATGAGTATACTATATCTATTCTAAAAAAATAATAAGACATATTTTATTGAATATATAATGTATATGGTTTAATTTTGGAACGGTTATAAAATTGTACTTAACATGAATAATTTTTTAATTTATTATATTATCTTAAAATTCTAATTAATTCATCCCCTCTTTTCGTCTTTTAAATTTAGGAAGAAATTTATTGATTTCTTTTTGGGATGTTTAAATGAAAACGATGACAACACCTGATCAGCAAAACCAGCCGAATACTGAGTTCGGAAAATTCGCATCTTTTAGACCTGTATACTTACAGATTAAATCCAAAGACTCTTATCCTAATGATGAAAGGCCTTATTTCAGTCCTGAAATGGAAAGGCTTTTATTATTAGCAGGGGAGTCGACGAATAGCGAAGGTTTAAACTCAGGTAAAATCCCCGCATATCCTGCAATCACAGAATTAGATTATAAATTTGTCGAAGAGATCTCCGAACTGATTTCTAAAGGTTTGTTATTAGTTGTTCCTAGAATCTATGCCAAAAAGAACACAGGGGAGTTGGAGATACTTCTTCATGTATTAGGAGCTAAGTCTTCCAAAAAGGGAAATCCCGAAACTGTACGAGATATATTCTTCCAAATTGCTCGCAAGTCCGCTGGAACGATCCGAAATTTTGAGATCACATCCCAAAACGATAGAGAGATCGTTTTGAACGAAGTATTGTATTCTTTGGCGGATGGGAATATTCCTCATTTTAAATACGCTTATACGGACAAAGCCAAAGAATTATTAGGGAAAATATATCATAAAAATCTAATGCATAAGGATTTGCTGGATGATTATTATAAACTGATCCATTCCTTTATCCAGGAGGAAGAGATATTAACCAGAACTTCTACCTGCGGGTATTTACACGTTCCTGACCAGGACGCCGATACATTATTCACGCAAATATCGGAATTATACGAAAAGAGGGTGATCCCTAAACTAGTTACCGAAAATCCTAAATTAGCGGAACAATTGATCTCAATTCGAGAAACCATTCTTTCCGACGAATCGGGTCTTTTGAACAACGATCCTTTATTGATCCGAAAATCAATTTACTCGGAAGAATTTGCGAAGTTAACCCAACTTTCCGGAAACAAAGGACCCTATTCCGACTTCTTCCGTTTATCCAGAGTGATCTCTCAAAAATCCCTGGAAAGTGATATGTTCCTGAAAGGCGCCAGAGAAAAGAGTGTGGAGAACGGGCTCAAAAAAGTGGCGCTGAGCGGAAAAGGGGCCATGGCACGTTATATGTCTTTGTCAATCGGAAAGGATTTGCCGTTTGATTCGGAAGTTATCAAGTCCGTTCAACATGACTCCAGTTTATTAAGCTGTATATATTACGGTTCGGAAGGTTCGGAACTGTTCATTTGCCCTTGGGACAAGGTTTTGATCAAAAATATGCTCCGTGAATTATCCGAAAGATTCGCGTTTTATAATATGACCAGCCTGAGCTTCCTTTTGATGTTATTCAAAAATAAGGATAAACTTCTTCCGTTACTCTCCGACGAATCTGCTGCGGAAGATTTTAGGAACGTAGGTTATAGCTGTCTTGCTCATACATTTCCTTGGTATAGAAGATTGGCCTTCTTCTTGGGATTTAAAGGAAACATGTTATCTGACGTTTTCCGAGAGTTGGGAGATATCCAATACCACCAAATGGGTGAAAAACTGAAATTCGAAGAGAAGATCAGCGCCATCAAACAAAAGCTCAAAGAAGAATTAATCGTAGAAGTCCGGGAACATATGGCCGGAATTCTGGAAGGCAAATCCTAAGGATCGAAATTTGTTAAAGGGGGAAGGGACCAAGCAATCAACCTGCTCTATTCTCTCGTTCTCGATTTAAGAATTCTCTTTTGTTTTTTTAAAAAATATGTTGACCGGTCTATTTTTATTTGATCTAAAGGTTTTATGGGTCAGAAGGGAGAAATCGCTAAGGAAAAGATGGTCCGTGCCATGGCGGAACGTTTGGAAATGGGGGGATATGCGGGAACCGGGTTAAACGATATCGTAGAAGATGCAAAGGCCCCCAAAGGATCTATCTATTTCCATTTTCCTGGCGGAAAGGAGGAATTGGCCTCCTTAGCTCTCCTGGTATCTGGCAACGAATTGGCCAAGGAACTGAAGGCGGTTTTGGATTCTGCCAAATCTGTTCCAGCCGGGATCCAAAGGATATTTTCCGCCTTGGAATATAGGCTCGTATCCTCCGGTTTTTCCAAGGGTTGCCCGATCATGACCACTGCTTCCGAGACAGCCTCGGAGCCTTCTTTAGTAAACTCAACTTGCGCTGCGGTTTTCCAAGATTGGATCTCCCTATTGGATTCGTTTTTCCGGAAGAACGGATTCGAGGAGAACAAGTCTAGCGAACTCGCAGTAGGTATTCTTTCCTTATTGGAAGGAGCCATTCTGATTTCCAGAACCAGCCGAAATACGAACGCGATACGATCCGCTTCTAAAACGGCAAAACTTCTCGTTTCGGAGAAATAATTATGAAACTTAAATTAATATTTTTGGCGATACTCGCCGTTTTACTTTTAGTATTTTGTACCGCATTAGGAATTCCTAAATTAGCAGTTTCGGAAGTTCCAGGATTGGAAAAATTATCCAAGGACCCAAGATTGGAAAATCCTTCCGGGTTGACCAAACTTAAATTTACGATCTTTAAAACCGGGGAAAAGAAAGCGTCTTCCGCATTCATATTCGAAGGCGGTCCCCTGTTTCATAGGAAACAGATCTATCATAGTGTAGTCTTCGTGGAACATCCTAAGGGTACTTTTTTATTCGATTCAGGTCTTGGGACTCAGATAGAGGAACAATATAAGGATCATAGATTTTATGTAAAACCTATGGTCGCCTATCAAAATCCGAATCCTTTGGTCTCTCAGCTAAGAACAAATGGGATTGATCCGAATAGGATCGGAGATATCGTTCTTTCTCATTTGCATTGGGACCATGCAGGTGGGGTGGAAGATTTTCCTAAGGCAAGGATCTGGTCTATGGAAGAAGGCAGAAAACATCTGAAAGAATTCGGAGTGAAAAAGGGCTATCTTCCAAAACAATTAGATTCAGAAAACATAATATGGAAAGATCTGGATTTTTCGTCTAAACCTTATGAAAATTATCCCAAAAGCCTGGATTGGTTTGGAGATGGTTCGGTAGTTTTCGTGCCTATGGAAGGTCATACTGCCGGAGATATCGGGATGTTCTTGAATTTACCTTCTGGAAAAAGATTCTTTTTTACAGGCGATATAACCTGGGCCAGAGAAGGTTTTGAAATTCCATCTCATAGAACCAGACTTTTGAGATCCATCGTAGACAGAGACCAGGAGCTTCTAGGAAAGGAAATATACAGAGTACATTCTCTTTTAAAAGTCTATCCAAATCTAGAAGTAGTTCCTGCTCATGATGGAGAAGTGATAGATCGTTTGGGATTATATCCTAAGTGGATTGAATAAGGATCATATGAGTCGTCTCCGGAAAATATCTGGGGGCGACATCTATCATAGGAATTATATATTTCGTCTATGTTTGAGTGCAGGTATTTTTTTACGGACCTTCCGCACTTCTTCCAGATCTATCTCTGTTAAGAGTAATTTTTCTCCTTCTCCTGCATCTCCTAAAATGTTTCCCCAAGGATCTACTACCAATGAATGTCCATAGGTTTCTCTTCCTTTTAGATGGATTCCTGTTTGAGCAGGAGCAAATATAAAACATTGATTTTCGATCGCCCTTGCTCTGAGTAAAACTTCCCAGTGAGCTTGCCCTGTGATCTTAGTAAATGCGGAAGGAACAAAGATCATTTCCGCATCCTTTTTTATTATTTCGCGAAACAATTCAGGAAAGCGTAGATCGTAACAGATCACAGAGGAGATATTTCCAAGTTCCGGACTTTTATAGGTTTCAGGAACGATTTGGCCGGATTCTACAGTTCTGGATTCTCTATATTCGATCCCGTCTCCAGGATCGGTATCGAATAAATGGATCTTATGATATTCGAATTTTTCTTTTCCATCCGGTCCAAAGATGATAGAAGTATTAAAAACTTTTCCGTTCGGAGCGGGGCTTGGAAATCCGCCTGCAAGGATAGTTATATTCAGTTTTTTTGATATATCGGAAAGAAGATTTACGGTCTTAGTTGCGATCTCTTCTGCTCTTTCTAATTTCTCCTTTTCGGATCCTAAAAAAGGGAAATTTTCTGGAAGACCGATGAGCTTAGCACCTTCGGAAGCCGCTTCACGAATGAAGTTCTCGGATTTTTGCAAATTTAAGTCTATATCGGTTCCGCTATTTAATTGGATCAGTCCTAAAAGAAAACGGTGCATAGATTCAGTATTCCAGATCCTCGGGCAAAATGCAAAATGATATTCTTTACATTCTGCTTGTCTAAGCGACTTCCCGGAAAAATTTAGGAGAGTATGGCATTCGCGCTGAAAGAATTCAAATCCATCCAAAACTTCTACTCTGGAAAAAAACATAAGGAGAATGTTTGGGCCCTCGTTTATCTTTTGCTCAGATATTTAAGTAGCGGAGAAGGAGCCATCCAAGCAGTCCAAACCTCCTGGCTACAAGGCCTTCCTGAGAATTTGTCGGAAGAAGATAAAAAAGAAGCTTCCGAAAAAGTTTTGGAACTTGCGGACCTTCTACTGGAAGCGTTACGTTCTTGGAGAGATTTAGCGGATGAAGAAGGTTCCGAGTCCGTAATGGAAGATGTGTTGGAACTTGGACAATCTGTTTTGATGGAAACAAAAGAGATGGGAGAATTTTCGGCGCTAGTACGAGAAGAATCCTTGGATATTATTTCCGACCTATGTTTGGTATGTGGAGTAGAGGTCCCAAAAGCGGGTTATAAAAAGATAGATCTTTCTGCCTTTGATGATTCTGATATCGCAGAAGAAGTAGAAGAATGGATTATCGCACTTTCTTCTTTTGAAAAAGCAGAAGAAGCTTCCGACTTGGAAGACGGGTTTTTGGTTCTTTTTGTGAAGGTGTTTTTGTTTTATATTTTCTTTAAGTAGAAGGTTCTAAGGGAAGTTGAAATTTTCCTTCTAAGATTCCTTGGACGGTCAGGTCTTCGTCCAAGTTTTCCCAACGGAGTGCATGTCCCTTTAATTCTAATTTAACTTCTTGGAGTTGTGAATCCGAGGCGGCTTTCAATAATTTGAATCTGTCGGCCGGAAAGCCTAAAACTCTACCGTCACTCAATTCTAAATAGATCATTCGATGTTCTACCCAAACCTTGATTGCAGGCACATTCGTAATTAGATTATTGCCAGCCGTGGAACTCATTATACGCCTCTAAAAATCGCTCTCTATATTCGAACACCAGCTTTTCGATTTCTCGAATTTCATGATTTTTAAAACCGTAGGCATTGGATTTTGCCACTAGTTTTTGAAAGTTAAGCAAAACCAATTGAATAATGGATTGACCGCCGGAATAGTGATTCCGGCAGATTCTAAAGAAATTTGTCTCTTACAGATTCGTAAAAATATCTTTCACTGCAGTGACAACATCTTCTATATCGCCATCAGTCATGCCTGCGAATAGAGGAAGAGAAAGAGTTCTCTTATACATTGCATCCGCGTTCGGATAATTTTTTCTTTCGAATCCGAATCTTTGGTAGAAAGGATGTTCGTATAGAGGAATAAAATGAAGGCTAGAACCTATATTTCGTTTTTGTAATTCAGAGCATAGGATGTCTCTGTTGATCTTTCCCGGGACGGTATCTACTTCTACTCTAAATAAATGCCAAGAATGTTCTCCGTCGATCGCAGGTAGAGGAAGATGTAAAAAAGGAAGATCTGCAAATTCGGAGCGGTAGATCTCTGCGATTTGGATCCTTCTTCTCCAAAGATCCTCTGCCTCCGCAAGCTGTACGAGGCCGAGTGCCGCAGCGATATCGCTCATATTATATTTATAACCTGGAGAAACTACTTCATAATACCAGCCTGGACGACCGTAAGTTTCTCTGTTAATACCATGAAGTCTCATCAGTTTCATTCTTTCTGCAAAATGAGCATGACGTGTGGTGACCATTCCACCCTCTCCGGTAGTGATCCCTTTAGTAGCATAAAAACTGAATACGGTAAAATCACCGTGGGTTCCGATCTTTTCTCCTTTATGAACTGCGGGGAATGCATGTGCAGAATCCTCGATTACATAAAGATGATATTCTTTTGCGAGTGAATTGATAGAATCCATATCGCAAACTGCGCCTGCAAGATGCACCGGCATTACTGCGCGTACTGTTTTTCCGGTTTTTTTATGAACCAGATTCCCTTTGGAAAATACACATTCTTTTTCAATAGTTTCCTTTAAGGTGGCTTCAGTCATTAGGTTGAAGATTGGGTCAATATCGGTAAGGATCGGCTCTGCGCCGAAATAACAAACTGTCTCTGCGGTTGCGGTAAATGTTACTGCAGGAACAAGTACTGCATCCTCGGAACAAAGTCCGATGGATTCCAAAGCAAGATGAAGTCCTGCGGTCGCGGAATTCATTGCCAGGGCAAATTCTGCTCCTGTGTATTTTGCAAATTCTTCTTCGAATTCTTTTACTTTTGGTCCTGAGGTGATCCAGCCGGAGCGCAGTACCGCCGCCACTTCTTCGATCGCTTTTTCTGAAATCGAGGGGAGTGCGAAAGGTAAAAACGTTTTTCTTGCTGTGATCATGAGACAAAATCCTCCGGCGCTTCTTTTAGGATCGGAAGATTTCCGGAAAAGATAAGGGGAAAACCTTCAGAATCTTTTTCCGAATTGAAATCCGACGGGGTTTTACTTACCCTGCTCCCGTGGGCGTGACCTTCTCAGAAATTTTGGAAAGAATCCGGATCTT
This sequence comes from Leptospira andrefontaineae, assembly GCF_004770105.1. NCBI lineage: Bacteria > Pseudomonadati > Spirochaetota > Leptospiria > Leptospirales > Leptospiraceae > Leptospira > Leptospira andrefontaineae. The sequence continues at coordinate 42,466 of NZ_RQEY01000026.1, forward strand.
AGACCGGGATGTCTCCGAATTGAACCGTCTGAAGAGCAGACTCCCAGCAGACCGGCCTTATTCTTCCTCCCTTCAAATTTCTTTCGATAAGCAGATCAATAATCTGCTCAACGAAAGGATCCGCCTTTTAGATCTCGAAATTTCTGATCCGCCTCGTTGGCTTTTAGGTGACTCAGATGCTTATGATTCCGGGCAAAGAACGGCATCTGCGTTTTTGGAACCTGCGGATCTTTCTTCCAAAAAGTTACAAGACCAGGATGTTATCAACCTAATCAGAGAGTTGCCTAAGACGGAGATCCATCTTCATTTAGAAGCATGCGTCAATAAGGATACCATGAAAAAACTCATGGTTAAAAATGGGATCCAACTCAGCGATGAAGAGTTTGAAGCTAAGTTTAATTTTAAAGACCTAAACGGTTTTATCCAAGTATTCTTCTTTATCCAAAGTTTGGTGAAAGAACCTGCCGACCTTTATTATTTTGTGGGAAGCCTCGCAGAATACATGAGAGCAAATAGGATCTTATATACCGAAGTATTCTTCGCTCCTTCTAAGTTTATCCAAAACGGTTTAGACTTCGACGAGATGGTAAGCCAACTTGTAGAAGGTATTAGAGAAGAGAAAGAGAAGGATGGTATTGAGATCCGCCTTCTTGTAGACGTTTCCAGATCCTTCGGTCCTGAAAACGCGATGAACAACTTAAATAGAGTTCTTAAACTCAAACATAAGGAAGTTATCGGGATCGGTTTGGGTGGAGCGGAACTTATGGGACCGGCTCGAGACTACGCAGAAGTATTCAAAAAAGCTAAAGAAGCTGGGCTCAGAACAGTTGCTCACTCCGGAGAGGACGACGGTCCTTGGGCAATTTGGGAAGCTGTAGAACTTTGTAAGGCGGAACGTATAGGCCATGGAACTTCTGCCATCCAAGATCCTGAACTGGTGAATTATCTAAGAGAAAACAAAATCCCGATAGAGATTTGTGTTACGTCTAATGTGTTTACCGGGAAATATGTGCGCAAAGAACAGAATCACCCTGTTCGTTATTATTATGACCAAGGTCTTCCGCTATGTATTAATACGGATGATCCTGAAATATTCAACGTCAACCTGACTTATGAATATTTTAAACTTTGGAGATTTTTGGACTTTTCCTTGGACGAGATCGTGGATCTGATCAGACAAGGTGTATATGCTACCTTCCATCCTCAAAAGGAAACACTTTGGAAGGATATGGAAGTCCAGATCAAAAAAGTAAAAGAGAAATACGGTCTCTTAGAACCCAGCCTAAAGTAAATTTCTTTCTTGCAATCAGCATTATACTTCGTTTAAAATTCCCTTCCGGAGTTTAAGATGAAGTTGAAAATTTTCTTAGGTGTTACTCTTGCCTTAATCGTTTCGGGTGTTGGCTATTTTTATTATTTGGGTGCATTTGATACCGTTCAAGTAAAGGAAGAAACATTAGGACCATTCTATGTTCTATCACATGATAGAGTAGGGAATTATAGAAACGTAGGGGAAACTTTCGAAACCATCCAGAAGGAATTTCCGGAGAAGGGGATTAAAAATTATAAAATGTTCGGGATCTATAAAGATAACCCGAATACTGTTCCAGAAGAAAAATTAAGATGCGAAGTAGGTGCCTTATTTTCCGAACCTATCGCTGAAATTCCCTCCGGATTTTCTTTGCCCTTAAAATACAAAGTTATAGAAAAGAAAAGATATCTAGCTGCCGACTTTCCGCTTAAAAGTTTTGTTTCTATCTTTCTTGGAATTTTTAAAGTTTATCCAGAACTCACAAAGGCCTGTATAGAAAAGGGTTGTGATATGAATGGTAAGGCCTCTATGGAGATTTACGAGCCAATCACGGAGAAAAATACGAAATATCTTTTCCCTTTAGATTCCTCCGGGATAGATTGAGGTAAGGAATGTTTTCTCAACTCAAAGAACTCTTGAATGTTTCTCTTCCTATTGATCGGAAAAAATTTTTTGTTACAGGAATAATTCTATTCTTCATTAAATATAGTATAGATAGAATTATAGCTTATGCATTTTTCGATCGCTTATGGTGGATCTCTGAGTATTTCAAAGATCCTGGAAAGATCGTCCTACAGAAATTTGAGCCGGAAGAATCCAGGTTTTATTTTACCTTACTCTTGGTCTCTTTGCCTTTCATTTATTTAGGTACAATATTCTGCATCAAGAGGTTAAGAAGTATAGGTTTAAGTTCTTTCTGGGTACTTTTGTTTTTTGTTCCATTTCTGAACTTTCTAATGTTCTTTTTATTATCCGTACTTCCGGAAAATTTATATAATAATAAAGAAGTCGGATCTTCTCCTGAGTTTTTTCCGAAGTCTAAGCTGATTGTTTCTATTTGGTCGATCATTTTTGCTGCGAGTATCTCACTTCTATTCAGCATTTTTTCTACAGATATATTAAAAGCCTACGGAGCGAGTTTGTTCGTAGGCGGACCATTTATAATAGGATTTACTTCCGTAGTATTATATTCCAGAGCTGAACCAGTCGACTTTAAACAAGCAATGCTCATCTCGTTTACGGCGATTTCAATAGCAGGCATTCTTACATTAATAGTCGCCTTGGAAGGAATTATCTGTCTTATGATGGCTGCTCCATTGGCCTACTTTCTGGGGTTTTTAGGTGGAGGAATCGCATATCTTCTTCAGGCGAAGTCCAAACTAGTATCCTCCATTCTGCCATTTTTGTTTTTGATCTTACCTTCGGTTGCGTATTTAGAAGCCAATTTGGATAAAAAATCCGATTGGTATATGGTAGAAACCAGTCTGAAAATTTCCTCGTCCAGAGAAAAAGTTTGGAAAGGTCTATTCGAATTTTCTGATATACCTGAACCTAAGGAAATTATCTTTAATGCGGGAGTTTCTTATCCAGTTCGTGCAAGGGTGGAAGGAAAAGGAATCGGTGCAATTCGATACTGTGAGTTTAATAACGGAGTATTCGTGGAAGAAATCACCAATTGGGATGAGAACAATTCATTAGAATTTAATGTTATCCGCCAACCTGATGCAATGAAAGAGCTGAGTCCTTATAAAAATATCAGACCTACACATCTGGACGGATACTTTGCATCTAAAAAAGGGAGTTTCCAATTGGTTTCCTTGGGAAAGAATGAGACACTTCTAATCGGAAGGACCTGGTTCTTAAATAAATTCGGTCCAACTACGTACTGGAATGTTTGGATCCATTGGATTTTACATAAGATCCATTATAGAGTTTTGGATCATATACGTAATTCTGTCGAAGTTTCTTCGTAAAACGATGAGCAGTCGGCGGTTTAGAATTTTGCAAAATCAGACAAATAAGTATTTCCAACATCTTAAAATTCCCGCGAAATAGTCGCCTATGAGCGTTTTCAAAACCTTATTCGAATATTGCCGGATCCCGGAAAGGATCTGGAAAAAATTATTATCGATCGGAGTAGAAGACGCGCCTGGGGCTAGATACATAGTCGCTACCAATGCCGTAGTATTGATTACGGCTATATTCACATTAGTTTATTATATCGTATTCACTGCCTTCGGATTAGTATTTCCAATCTGGCTCTACTTACTTTGGACAGCGAATGTTTTCGGATATGCTTTCGTACTATTCTTGAACTTTATTCGTTCCCATAAGGCCGCTAGACTATTACTTGCTGCTGTAGGGACAATGCAACTTTTGATGATCTCCAGGATCTTGCCTCAAGAAGCAGGGTTGGATTTATACATTATTGCAAGTTTTGCATTTCCTTTTTATATTTTTCCTCCGGAAGAGAAAAAATACATCTATATGATGGAAGCAGCACTTGCACTTTTGTTCGTTGCCGTCCATATCATTCCTTATTTTTTCGATCCGATCCTTAGCTTAGATCCGAAATACAAAAGTTACTTTTATTTTATTAGTTTGATCCTCGTAGTTGCCTGGTTTTCATTCATCGGCAAAGAATTAGCACAGGCTGCCTGGGAGGCGGATCGTTCTCTTAAGGAAGAAAAAGCAAAAACAGAATTACTTTTGTTGAATATACTTCCGAAGGAAACTGCAGAAGAGCTTAAAAAAACCGGAAGTTCCGAGCCAAGGCTGATTACACAAGCTACAGTCCTATTCACGGACTTTTACGGATTCACTTCCATCGCAGAAAAACTTACTCCAAATGATCTGGTGAAAGAACTAGATTTTTGTTTTAGGCATTTCGACTCGGTTACTGAAACACATAGATTGGAAAAATTGAAAACGATCGGAGACGCATATATGTGTGTAGCCGGGGTTCCTTCTTACAGATCTTCACATGCGGTAGACAGTTTGCTCGCCGCATTAGAAATGCTGGAACGTTTAGAGGAATTATCCAAATTAAAAAAAGGACCTAACTGGAAGGCAAGAATAGGAATCCACTCAGGACCCTTAGTTGCAGGAGTCATCGGTGCACGAAAATTTTCATACGATGTATGGGGAGACACAGTCAATCTTGCGAGTCGAATGGAATCCAATAGCGAACCTGGTAAAGTAAACGTGACACAATCAATTGTAGATTTAACCGATGAATATTTCCAATTCAAGTCCCGTGGAAAACTGCCAGTGAAGAACAAAGAAAAAACAGCAATGTATTTTCTATTAGGATTAAAACCGGAATTCAGAGATCGAAAAAATCCACGAAACCCAAACGGAAAATTCTGGGAAGAATACGGCAAACAATTCGGAAGAAGAGAGCCGATTATTTCATTTTAAAAATAATTTGGCCGCGTCCTCGCGAACGATCCATGGGCGCTTATCGAGGCACACCAAACAGCTCGGACCGGGCTCTCGCCTTCGGTCAAAAAATCGCATTCGCGATTTTTATGACCCCGGCTCGATCCCTCGCGGGCAGAGAGCGAAGACAATGATTGTGCAAGTAAATTTGCGTTGTAGGAGCTCCTACACGAGTTGTAAAATTTGCTTGAAAGAATTAGGAATTTCTGATATGGGAATGGGAGCTTTCCCACAAGCCACTCCCCCCAATCCCAATGCAGGGTGGGGGTCGTTTTTGAAACTTTGACTCCGATCAAATGCAGCTGCCCATTCAATCTTTTCGCTCGTTTGATCTTTCGATCATCGACTCGCATACGCGGTCGTCTTCTCGCTCCTATTGTCGCTGCGAAGGGGTGGGGGCGAGCGCTTACACATGTAGGAACTCCTACAAAAAGATCATTACTTAAACTTTTTCAGCTTCTAATTTTCTCCAAGTAATATAAGAAACAGCAACTAGTACCAAGAAAATAAATGGAGTCGCGAAATTTGGATCTTTCGCTAAAAGATGAGAAAGCCCTGCACCTAACACATTGAAGGTGATTCCTGCATAAGCCCATTCTTTGAGCCTTGGAAATTTAGGATAAAGAAGTGCAATTGCGCTTAAACCTTTCGCAGGTCCTAAGATTAAAGCTAGGTATCCAGGATAGCCTAGGTGTGCGAGTCCCTCTAAAACTTGTGGGCTTTGACTTGTATATGCATACGCACCGAATAAATTTCCAACAGCGATAAGACCTGTGGTTGCCCAATATAAAACTTTAATAACTGTTTTGTTCATATAGATCCTCTGATTTCGAGATTCGATATAGTTAAGAATTCAACTTCAGCTGTAAATATAAATCGATATAGAATTTCAATTGCTCATGGATTGTAGAAGCTTCTACAGCAAGATGGAAAGAAGATTCGATTTTGGGGAGGGAATATTGCTGACAATATGGCATTTTTGAATGTAAACTAAAATACAATAAAATAGTTTACTTTTTTGAATTGGTTCCGTCCTAGTGGTAGTAGGACAAGGTTATGAAAATTTCTCTTCCACTCGATCGTTGGATACTTCAGCTCAAGAATAAACCCAAACTTTTAATTTGGGGCATTCTTCCAATACTCTTACTTCTGGTTCTTCTTATTTGGAGAAGTAGGAATTCCAACACCGACACTTCTGAAATTATCCAAGGCTCCATAATAGAATCGGTATATGGTCTCGCAACCGTCAGTTCCTCCGAAGTGTATCATCTTAGGGTTGCGATACCTTCTGCCATTCGAAAAATTTATGTGGAAGAAGGCGATCAGGTCCAAGAAGGAACTCCTCTCGTAGAGTTCGATAGTTTTGGCACTATGAAATCTCCTTTTGCAGGAGTAGTAACTAACGTTGCTTATGAAACCAAAGAGACTGTGGTCCCTCAAACTCCAGTAATAACCGTGATGGATCTGAAAAAAAGATACCTGACTGTATCTTTAGAAGAAAAAGGTGCGGTAAAGGTTAAAAAAGGCCAGAAGGTTCGCATTCGTTTCGAAGCATTAGGAGATAAAAACTTCGGAGGAGAAGTTAAGTCAGTATATCCCGCAGACGGACAATTCCAAGTCCATATCACTCCGATCGGAATCCCTACCGAGATACTTCCTGGAATGACAGCCGATATTGCAATAGAGACTTCGAGTAAGGAAAACGTTATATTGGTTCCGATCAAAGGTATCCAATCCGGAAAAATTAAAGTATTAGAAAATGGTAAAGTTCATATTAAGAAAATCGAGACTGGACTTACGAACGGAGAATACGCTGAACTTGTTTCCGGAGATGTACGTTTGGGAGATAGGGTGCTTGTCCAGGAGGATAAATAAATGTTATTTATCGCTCTTCGGCAAATGTCTGCCCGCAAAAAACAAACTATCCTTACCTTGCTTGGGATTATTTTAGGTGCGACTGCTTATATAGTGATCTCAGGGATCATGTTGGGACTACGAGAATATCTGATAGACCAACTTGTGAATAACGATGCCCATATTAGGATTTCTTCTCAGGTAAAAATTATAGGAGAGAAGGACCTAGATCAGGTGCTTTTCCATTCTAAGGAAATTCCTTTTTGGTCCGTTCCTCCTTCCGGGAGAAGAGATACCGAACAAATCGAGAACCAGGCAGGATGGCAAAAAAAAGTCGCTTCTGATCCGGAAGTAGAGGCAAGTTCTCCACAACTTCAGATAAAAGTAATATATAGAAGAGGGAAAATCGCAGAAGCAGGTAGGGTCATCGGAGTAAAGCCTGAATTTCAAGCTAAGGTCGCTAGGATTACTGAAAATATCATACAAGGTAATTTTTTAGAGATTAAAGAAAGTGGAAACAAGCTTATAATCGGAGAAGGACTACGACTTTTGCTCGGAGCCAGGATCTCGGATACCGTATATATCAGTACCGGAAAATCGGAACCGATTCCTTTTAAAATAGCCGCTTCCTTCCAAATGGGAAACAAGGCAATCGATGATAGCACAGCATTTGCAAATTTGGGAGATGTCCAAAGTTTAAACCAAACCCCGAATCGGATAAGCGATATTGCAGTTCGCCTTAAGGATGTTTCTAAAGCAACTCTTAAGGCGAGAGAATGGGCCGAATCCGGAGATGTAAAAGTGCAAAGCTGGGAAGATGTAAATGCCACATTTATTTCTCTATTTAAAATGCAAGATGCGATTCGTTACGCATTGGTCGGAACGATCTTACTCGTAGCAGGATTCGGAATTTATAATATTCTAAACATTGTGATCGGACAGAAGAGAAGGGAGATTGCGATCCTTAGATCCATAGGATATGAAGCAGGAGACATTCTGAAAATATTTTTGATCCAAGGTTTGATCTTAGGTATTGCCGGGGGTGTTTTGGGAATGTTTTTGGGTAATCTGATCTGCAGAAGACTAGAGCATGTATCCTTTTCAAATCCCCTTATGCAAACTAAATCCGGAATGATGATGGTTTCATTTGCACCTTCTATTTATTTCCAAGCGTTCTTGCTTGCATTTATTGCTACATTGATCGCGAGTATTTTTCCTGCACGATCTGCCAGTAAACTTTCTCCAATTGAGATCATTCGGGGGGAATAATGGGAATCATATTGGAAAACGTTACAAAGAGTTTTGGTAAACCTCCTACTGATATCATCAAAGGAATTAGCCTTGAGATCAAAGAAAACGAATTTGTTTCTTTAACAGGAAAATCTGGCTCCGGTAAAAGTACTCTTTTGTATTTGATCAGCAGTTTGGACGACCCTTCTCAAGGAAAGATCAGCATAGACGGAAGAACGATCAGTTCTTTGTCTCAAACAGATCTCCATTCTTTTAGAAATCTTCATATGGGATTCGTATTCCAATTTCATTATCTTCTTCCTGAGTTTACAGCTTTGGAAAACGTTCTGATGCCTGCTTTAAAAGCAGGTAAACTGAAAGAAAAAAGAGAAGATGCTATCCGACTTTTAAAACGATTCGATCTAGGAGACAAGTTGGATCATATTCCTTCTAAACTTTCCGGAGGACAGATGCAAAGGGTCTCCATCGCAAGAGCATTGGTGATGAAACCTAGATATCTTTTTGCAGATGAACCTACTGGTGCTTTGGATTCAGCCAACGCAAAGATCGTTATGGATATCTTTAAGGATATCAATAAAACGGAAGGAACCACAGTGATTATGGTCACTCATGATCCTGATTTTGCTAAATCCGCCAAGAGACAGATCAAACTAGTGGATGGTATGATCTCCAACGGAAAGGGGGAGAAATGATAGAAAGAATTTTAGAAAGAACCTTTCTTCTTTTTTTGTCCTCCGGTTTTGCAAAAACGAACACCGATCAAATCGCAAAACATATCGGTATCAGCAAAAGAACATTATATAAATATTATGATACCAAGGATAAATTGATCGATTCGGTTTTCGAGCTGATGAGGTCAAAGGTCCAAGCCAAGTTTGATAAGGTTTTGCAGGATAAGGCCAAAGACCCGATCGATCGTTTAAAGGAGATTTTATTCTTCATTTCGGATATGGGATCCAAGATGTCCAAAACGTTTGCCAAGGATATTGAGATGGTGCGCCCGGATCTATTTATTACTATGAGGGAGTTCCGTAAACAAAGGATATTGAGTTTAGCGGACCTTCTCCGGGAAGGACAAAAAGCAGGTCAGATACGGAAGGATGTTACACCCGAGCTGACGATCGATATTCTTTTGGCTGCTGTGGACGGGATCTTAAATCCGACTTATTTATTCCAGAGTCCTTATTCTAATACGATGGCATTCGATGCGATCGTTACCATCTTCTTAGAAGGAGTTCAGGAAAAATATTAAAGAGTTTTTAAGTAAGCCATGATGAACGGTTCGATATCTCCGTCCATGACTGCTTGCACGTTCCCTGTTTCCTGATCTGTACGATGGTCTTTCACCATATTATAAGGATGGAATACATAAGAGCGGATCTGACTTCCCCAAGAAATGTCTTTTTTCTCTCCGGATTTTTTTTCCAAATCGTCTTTTAATCTTTCTTGTTCCAGCTCATAAAGTCTCGCTTTTAACATCTTAAAAGCAGTGTCCCTGTTTTTGATCTGGGACCTTTCGTTCTGGCAAGCGACTACGATTCCACTTGGAATATGAGTGATACGAACTGCGGAGTCGGTGGTGTTAACGTGCTGTCCACCTGCTCCGGAAGAACGGTATACATCCACTCGGATATCTTTATCTTCTATCTTGATATCTATATCGTCGTCTAACTCTGGGCTTACATGGACGGATACGAAAGATGTGTGCCTACGTTTGTTTGCATCGAAAGGAGAAATCCGCACCAAACGATGCACTCCATTCTCACATTTCATAAATCCGTAAGCAAAATCACCTATAACATGTATGGTGGCATTTTTGATCCCGGCACCGTCCCCCTCTTGGAAGTCTACAACGCTGTACTGGTATCCCTTTTTATCGAAATATTTCAGATACATTCTGAAAAGCATCTCTGCCCAGTCCTGGCTTTCTGTCCCGCCGGCACCCGGATGGATATTTAAGAACGCAGGTTTCATGTCTTCCGGTTCGTTTAGAGCACCTAAAAGTTCCAGTCTTTCGAATTCCGACTTTAATCTTTGGTATTCGGAGCTGAGTTCGTCTACTCCGTCTTCTCCCTTTTCGTCGAAAGTGAGTTCAACTAAATCAGGAAAATCTAATATATCTCTTCTGATATTGACCCAAGGTTCTAATTTTCTTTCTAATTCCGTTTTTCTTTGGCTGATCGATTTCGCCTGGTCAGGGTTATCCCAGAAAGTGGGTTCTGCGATACGATCATTATATGATTTGAGCTGGTCCTGGTCTTTATCCAGGTTCAAAAGTTTCCAGCGATTTAAAAAGTTCTCTTGAAGTTCTTTAGAGAGGCGCTTCAGTTCCTTGGCGTTCTTAACTTCCATTTCGGTCCAATAAAATATATAATATTAATCTAATTTGCAAATTTGCGGATGATTAGTCCGGGATCGTACTGTAAAGGAGTGTATTTATCGAAAGAGGAAATCTTCGCTTTCTTCTCTGGCTTCTTCCCAGCTAAATACTGTGTCCCTGAGCTGAGGAGTGTTTCCTTCTACCGTGGAGACAAGTTGGTATTCTTCCTTTCTGCCAAATTCTTCCGGGAGGCGTTTTAGGACAAGTTTTCCGGAGCGGATCAGATCCAAAACATGTAGTAAGAATGGGTCTCTTTCGGAACGTTGAAGTTCCTTCATGGAAGAATAAAAAGGCATGATACCTTTATAGAACCAATCTACAGTCTCGTTTTTGCCCGGAGCCCAAAGTTGATCCAATCGAATGGATTCCTCTTGGACTAAACTTTTACCTTGGAAAGGTTTTTGCAGATGTCTGCACTGAAAATATAGTTCGTGATTGATCTCGCGTGGGAAGGTCCTGCCGTATCCTGCTCCGATCCATTCTAACCATGCCTTCTTCTCTTTGCTTGGAAGTGCAGGTATCAATGCGAACAGATAGTTTTGATTTCGGAAAACTCTGGATTGTGCAAGAAAGTCCAAAACCTCGTAAGGGATCATATAATGACCCGCCTGCCATTCGATTACGACGGGAACATTCTCCACATCCAAGTATTCGTCAGGAGTTTCTTTTTGGACAACATCACCGAATTGAGTGAGTATATAAATAAAAGATAATAGTTCTTTGCGAGTCATGGAACGGATCAGAGTGTCCGAATCCAGTTTTTGTTTCAAAGAAGCACGAATTAGATTATATTGTTCTAAAGGATATTGATGGGGAGATAGAATGATCCCTAAATGTTTTTCTAATTTGCGAAGGTTGGACCTTTCGACTAAATCGATATTTCCGGAAACTAGAAAAGGCATAAACTTAAAGAGCTTTACTCGCGATATCTTTACGGAAGAAGGTTTTAGAAATTTTAAATCCGCTTAGATAAGAATAAACTTTATCCACAGATTCTTTTAAGTCCTTACCGTAAGAAGAGATTCCTAGAATTCTTCCACCCGTTGATATTAAGTTTCCATCCTTTTTTAAAGTGCCAGCATGAAAAACTACTAGATCTTTACTATTCGTTTCAGGTAAATTCAAAGGAATATTCTTTTCATAAGAATCGGGGTAACCTTCCGCGGCCAAAACGACTACGGTGGATGCTCCGGGTCTCAAACCTATTTTTACATCGCCGAGTGCCCCTTTGGCAGACGCTTGGAAAATTTCCAGTAGGTCACCTTCTAACATGGGTAACACACATTGTGTCTCAGGGTCACCGAATCTACAATTGAACTCTACTACTCTAGGATTTCCCTTGGAATCTATCATTAATCCGGCATATAAAAGGCCTTTATAAGGATTTCCTTTCTTGCGAAAGATCTCGAATACAGGTTGGAAGACGAGTGCATTCACTTTTTCTAATGTTTCTTTGGTGACGATCGGGGCAGGGCAGTATGCACCCATACCGCCTGTATTCGGTCCTAGGTCTCCGTCATACGCTCTTTTATGGTCTTGAGCAGCGGGAAGAGTGAAATAAGTATTTCCATCACTGATCGCAAAGATAGAAGCTTCTTGTCCGTCCATGAACTCTTCTATAACAACTTTGGATCCACTTTTTCCGAATTTATTGTCTAAAAAGATCTCTTTTAGAGCTTGTGTTGCTTGAGGAAGTTCAGTGCAAACTGTTACACCCTTACCAGCAGCAAGGCCGTCAGCCTTGATTACGATAGGTGCTCCTTCTTTTTTAACATATGCAGATGCCGATTCGTAATTATCGAATGAAGCATACTTCGCGGTAGGCACTTCAGCTTCTATCATTAATGCTTTTGCAAATTCTTTCGAGCCTTCTATCTGAGCACAATAAGCAGAAGGTCCGAAAACCGGGACTCCTATCTCAGCCAGCCAGTCTCCGATCCCGTCTACTAATGGATCTTCCGGACCAACTACCACTAAATCGTATTCATTTTTTTGAATGAAGCTTTGAACGGAAGATTTACTCTTCAGATCGAAAGAATTCGGGGCCAAAACCTCAGAATCAGGAAAGCCTCCGTTACCCGGAAAAACATGTAATTGGCTGAGTTTAGGGGACTGGCGAAGCTTATAGGCAATAGCACTTTCGCGACCGCCAGAGCCGATTAAAAGGATCTTAGACATAATATTTCACCGCAGTTTAGTCCGAGGATTAACCTAGTTTTTCCAAACCTTTTTGGAGAACTTCTTTTTTATCACGGACAGTTTTGAGTTTTTCTTTTTCTTTTTCGATCACATCCGGATTCGCTTTCGCGATGAAGTTCTCGTTTCCTAATTTGGATGCGAGTTTCTCTTCTTCTTGGATCAACTTCTGTAATTCTTTGTCTATACGTGCTCTTTCTTTTTCGAAGTCTATCATTCCTGCTAAAGGAAGAATTACTTCTCCAAAACGGAAAGCGCCGACTGAGTCTGTTTTTTCACCAGTATAGTTTGCATTCACTTCTATACTTTCCAAACGAGCTAATTGTAAGATAGAGAATTCAAAATCTTTTACTGCAGAAGCAACGAGTGATTCCGAAGATTTTAATATCACTTTACATTTTTTATCTAATGGAACACCGTTCTCCGCTCTTTGAACGCGGATCTGGGTTACTACGTCTTGTAGGATAATAGTTTTTTGAACACCTTCATCGCCGGCCGAAACATTATAAGAAGTCGGGAAAGGAGTTTGGATCAAAAAATCTCCTTCGCTGAATACTTCGTAAATTTCCTCTGTTAAGAATGGCATAAAAGGATGAAGAAGTCCCAATGCTTTAATTAGAATACTTGCAAGTACTTGTTTTGCGATCTCTTGGGACTCTTCGCCCAATTTTCCGTAAATCCTTGGTTTAACCAATTCGATATACCAATCGCAGAAATCTCCCCAAACAAAATCGTAAATCTGGGAAGCCATTTCGAAAAACAGGAATTTGGAATATGCTTTTTCGTAATTAGAAAGAGTTTCATTGAACCTATGAAGGATCCATTTGTCCATCGGTTCTAATTTTGAACCGTACTTGGATTCCAGATCCTCTAATTTCCAATCTGCGTCCAAGTTCATTAGGATGAAACGACTGGAGTTCCAGATCTTATTACAAAAAGAACGATAACCGTCTAATCTACTTTCATCAAAAAGAACATCTTTTGCTTCGGGTAAAGTTGCGGCTAAGAAGAAACGGAAAGAATCGGTTCCGTATTTATTCATCATATCCAAAGGATCTATAACGTTTCCTATGGACTTGGAAAACTTCTTACCTTCTTTATCTCTTACTAATCCGTGAATAATAACTTTTTGGAAAGGGGCCTTACCTAAAAATTTCTTACCCATCATGATCATTCTGGCTACCCAGAAGAATATGATATCAAATCCGGTTACTAATACGGATGTAGGATAGAATTTTTTAAGATCTTCCGTATTCTCCGGCCAACCTAAAGTGGAGAATGGCCAAAGCTGAGAAGAGAACCAAGTATCCAAAACATCAGTGTCTTGTTCGACTTCTGTGGAATTACATTTAGGACAGTTACTAACTTTAGTTTCGGAAACTTCTATATGTTTGCAATTTTTACAATGATATGCAGGGATACGATGTCCCCACCATAATTGGCGAGAGATACACCAATCTCTAATATTGTTCATCCACTCGTAGAAAGTTTTTTCCCAAAGTTTAGGAACAAATTCAGTTTCTCCGGATTGAACTGCTTGGATTGCTAGTTCAGCCAAAGGTTTCATTTTACAGAACCACTGTGTAGATAAGTAAGGTTCTATAATTTCTCCACCCCTGGAGTTATGGCCGATAGAATGGGTATGTTCTTCTATCTTTTCTACTAGGCCTAAAGCTTGCAGATCATCGATTACTTTTTTACGAGCTACGAATCTTTCTAATCCTGCATATTTTCCCGCATTCTCATTCAGAGTTGCATTAGGATTCATTACTAGTAATGGTTTAAGCCCTAATCTTTGTCCTGCTTCGAAGTCATTCGGGTCATGAGCAGGGGTGATCTTCACTAAACCGGATCCGAATTCCTTATCAACGAATGAATCAAATAAAAGTGGGATCTTTCTATCGGTTAGTGGGAGTTCCAACTCCGCACCTTTTAACGATTTATATCTTTCGTCGTCAGGATGAGCAGCAACCGCAACGTCCCCAAACATAGTTTCAGGTCTTGTAGTAGCAACGATCAGGTATTTGCCCGGTTGGCCTACAACAGGATAACGTAGATGATAAAGTTTACCTTTTACTTCTCTATGTTCTACTTCCAAATCCGAGATAGCAGTCAGAGTTTTAGGACACCAGTTGATGATCCTTTCTCCTCTGTATATTAAACCTTCATCATATAATGTTTTGAAAACTTTGAAAACCGCTTTGGACAATCCTTCGTCCATGGTGAATCTGGAACGGGACCAATCTACCGATTCTCCCAAAAGTTTTTGCTGGTTTTGGATCATTCCACCAGAGTGTTCCTTCCATTCCCAAACTTTCTTTTCGAATTCTTCTCTAGTGAAGTCTGTTCTCTTTTTGCCTTCTTTAGCGAGTTCCCTTTCTACAACTACTTGAGTCGCGATCCCTGCGTGGTCGGTACCAGGAACCCAAAGAGCGGATTTACCTTTTTTACGTTCGATGCGGGTTAGAATATCTTGGATAGTATGATTGAGGGCGTGACCGATATGAAGGCTTCCGGTCACGTTAGGAGGAGGAAGAACGATGGTAAAAGATTCCCCTGCTTTGAGGTTAGGCTCAAAACTTTTTTCCTTCTCCCAGAGAGAGATCCATTTCGGTTCTACGCTGGTGGGTTCGTAGCGATCGCTGATTTGTTTCTTCATAGCCTTCGTTCGGATAGAATTTTCCGTAGAAGGGTGAGGTCAAGTCGTACTGATCCCATAATTAAAAGAGAATACTGAATAAAAAAGGCCCTAGAGTGATTCCAGGGCCTTAAAACCTAAAGATCTGTTTTATAACGAGATAGTTAGAGAGATATCTTTCCTTAATGTAAGGTCTTTTTGAGCAACGTTTTGAGATAAGAAGAAGGAAACTTTTCCTTATCCTTGATCAACACACAGTTCTTGCCGCTTTCCGATTTTGGAAACTTAGCACGAAATGCACGTACAAAAGACTCTTCACAGAAATAGACTGAAAGATGGTTTTTATGGTTCGAGAATGCGACCCATCGCCCATTCCTTTCGAAAGTAGGCATACCATATTTAAGACTTTCTCTAAGATCCGAAAATTCTTCGCGGATCGAATCCACCAAATCCTGTAATTTTTCACTCCTTACGGAAGGAGTTTTTTCTAAATAGTCCTCTACATCTGGATTTGAATTTGAATCCAATCTAGGGAGTGTGGGAACTAATGCATAAAGTAGCATATCTTTGTCCTAGGGGCAGGACCCTTATTTCACTTAACCTGCGTTCGCAACCAATGGTAAAGGTTCCAAGCTTGGAGCAGAAACCGCACCACCTTTGAAAAGTTGAGCGAGCTCGCTCCAATCTTCTCTGCTAAAATAATCTAATCCGCCATCTGGGCATCCGAGCAGATCTTCTATCGTTTTGTGATAAGAAAGCATCAAGTCGTATAGATTGGCCTCGGATTCTTTACTTCTTCCCAAAAGATAGAAAGCAACTTTTTCACCCAAAGCATCACTTAGGTCAAAAATGATCGAAGTTAGGTGATCTGCTCTCAATTCACTTTTAAGCGATCCGTCCTGCTGGCCTTCTACTATCAAAGAAGCAAATAACGGAAAACTTAAATCTACCGATTTGCGTCGTATCTTATCTCTCAATTGAAGATTGCTTGCTGAGAAAAGGGATTCGAGAAGGAAGCGAACTTCTTCCGATTTACCTTTTTTCCAGTTTCTTGCAACAATGAGTGCTCTGCGGAGTTTATCCAGGCCGGTGCCTTCTGATCCCAAATCTCCAATCTCTGCTTGCATAGCCGCATGTGCTTCTTTTGCAAATTGCACTGCGATCTCTTCTAAAAGTTCTTCTTTGGATTGAAAATGGTGGTAAAAGGTTCCTTTAGCTATATCTAAAGCGGATAGAATGTCCTGAATGGATGTGGTTTCGTACCCTTTTTCGAAGAATAGCCTTCTGGATTCGTTGAGAATTCTTTCTTTTGTGGAGATTTTTGCTGGGATCATTGTGGTTCCTCCTGCTAAACCGACGGTCGGTATAGACCGTTAGTCGGTTTTGACAATACATCCGACTATGCGTCGGTCAAACATATTTCAAAACAACGGTCAAAAAAATCAACAAAGGAAACAAATAAAATGAAAAATGTTTCCTGACTTTCTGGCGGAAAAACCGACAGTCGGTCGAGATACATTTGGGAGAGGAGTTTGTGCGGAATCTAAATTCCGCGGATTACCACTGCCGGCGTGTAGGCACGTTAGTTGTCATTATATCTTGGCCGCGTCCTTCGCGGCTTCGCGTGCTCCTTGAACTCTGCGCTAAATTTTATGATTTTTTAATTTCGCACAGAGGCACAAAGAGTTTTTTGTCTTTAAAGGAGAGAATCTATTTTATCAAGCAACAGTTTATATCCATTTTCCCCGACTGTCTTTGTTCCTAAGGAAAACTCGGTTTTTTGGTCGAGGTCAGTAAATGGAATTTTATATTTTTCTAAAATAGAAGAAAGTTCTCTGTGAATAGGGGAAATAGAAAAAGTCGCAGAAGGGATTTTTAAATAAAGAGCTTCGAATACACTTTGACCGAAATATCCTAAGAACTTTTCGGAAGATCTCAATGTTTGCAGATATTGGACTCTTGAAAGTCTAGGAAAATATTCTATCTCATTTGTCCCAGGAGGAGTTCCTCCGATCCGGATCCTTTTTTTAGAAGAATTTTGGATCAGGAATTTATCCAGATTTTCGGATTCTTCCTTTCCTAAGTTTCCTGCGTAACAAAAAATCCTGTATTCTTTGGTTGGGATTTTATCTTCACTGATTGCAGAAGAGATCAAATTCGGAGGAATTAAGATCTGTTCCCAATTGAAATTCGGATCATTCCCCGGATGCGGAAGAAGATCCCAAAAATCATACTTCTCTTTATCTTCTCCGAAATGATCCAAAAGTAGGACTTTTGTTTTTTGATAAGAAATCGGGATCTCTATATCCCTATAATCTATTAGAAGAATATTATATTCTCCATCTTTTGGAAAAATTGATAACCATTCAGGCTCCCAATCTCTATAAGGAAGAAAAGAATATAAAAGGGAAGTCCTGGAAAAATGTCCGGAACCGAATTCTTTTGAGGGGGCAACCAGCACTCCAATTTTACCTTTGATCTTTCGGTTCGGAGAAGGAAGATCAAATTTTACCTGAGGAACATCTAAATTTTTTTGGAATAGAGAAGGTGTTTCTTTCTCCCATTCTAAAAATTCTTTTGTATTAAAATTATTAATAGTCTCAAAAGAATTTTGAGAGATTAGGTCGGAGATCGTTTCAAAATCTTCGGGGGTGTCCACTGTCAGTCTGAAATTTGCTAATCTGGAACCTTCTTCTTTTGTTAATAGGCTTCGTATTGCAGTGATCTTGTATTGAGTAGGATCTTCTTTTATATGGATGCTTACATGCTCTTTATGTCTTTCTTCTTGTTGTGAGGCGGAAAGATCCAGAAGTGCAGAAGTCCTAAAAACTTCTCCTCCTGTTCCGAGAGGTAATCCTTTAAAATAAGCTAAATCCGAATCCGATTCTATAAATGTTTGGATGAGTAGATCTAAGTGGGTTGTATCATAAAAAGGATTATCACCTGTCAGCCTCAGGATCGCATCGGCACCGAATTTTTCAGAAGCAAGAATATACCTTTGACGAACATCTTCCAATGGTCCGAAGAAATGATTCATTCCATTCTTTTTCAAAAAGGATCCCAGTTCCGAATCTCCTTCCGGGATCAGGTAAATAATCCTGGAATTCGGTAAAATTTTTAGAACTCTGGAATGGATATGATCTAAGATCGTCTTATCCGAATTGGAAGGTATCGGACGGATTACTTTTTTAGGGAATCTTGTAGATCCGGTCCTCGCTTGTATAAAAGCGAATA
This sequence comes from Leptospira andrefontaineae, assembly GCF_004770105.1. Classification (NCBI taxonomy): domain Bacteria; kingdom Pseudomonadati; phylum Spirochaetota; class Leptospiria; order Leptospirales; family Leptospiraceae; genus Leptospira; species Leptospira andrefontaineae. The sequence goes on from NZ_RQEY01000026.1 coordinate 60,772, forward strand.
AAGAACGGATCTTAGGTTTAGGCGTTGAATGTATACCACTCATCGCAGGAAAGGCAAGGGGCAGGAATAGATTCGTGTGCTCCTTTCGCGGAAGAAGTGAAGAAAGGATTTCCTTTTGCCCAAATTTGTTCTAAGGAATCCTGATTTAGATTTCCTATCGAATGTTTTTTAGAGCCGGGAGTTTGTTTGCAGATGGAAACTTGGCCGTCTGCGTTCAAATATATATCTCTGGAAATATGCCAGCAGAAGTCTCTTCCTAAAGGTGTGAGATCCGAGGCTCTACGCTGAGGAAGAACATCCGAATAAGAATTATATTTTTGTAAAATGATTTCGTATCCTTCTTTTTGCGCCTGCTCATACCAGGAATCCAATTCAGGATCCACTTCTTGGATTTTCAGGAATTGTAGGTGGATAGAGGATTTGGGCAGCACTTGGGAAATCGCCGTAAGATTTTGTAAAACCTTGTCTAGGTTATCCTTTCCATAAAGTAGAGAATACGCTTTTTTATCTCTGGTAGTCATGTTTACGATCAAACTGACCTTCTTCTTTTCTTCTTCTTTTAAAGAAGAAAGTAATTTGATAAAACCGGAAAGATCCCCATATAAAGCCGACTCTATGAACAGTTCCTTTAGATTTGCAGAAGCTAAAGTTTTTTGGACAAGCTCTGAAAACTTTGGATGAAGTGTAGGTTCGCCCAATCCACCAAAACATACACTATATGGAAGACCTAGATTTTCTGCCTGAGATAAAAGTTTCTCTAAAACTTGAGGATCTAATATTATATTGTCGTCTTCCGGTTTTAGATTTTGTCTTGGACAGAAATTGCATTCGTATTCGCAGCCTCTGTACAATTCTACTTCGTAGTAACTCGGAGCAGAGCGGAATATTTCAGGACGGGAGATTAGGAAGGATTGGATCTCATCATACTTCCAGTTTTCCTTCTCCTTTAAAAAAGAAGATAAGAGTCTGAAAGATCTGGGATTGTTTGCGGAGAAGTCTAATCTCCATTGCCTCAAGTCAGGAGAAGTATAAAAAATTTCAGTATCAAATTGGTTTATATTTTTAGCTAAGAAATCTTGGGTTCCACCTGAGTATTCCGCAGGTAAACTTCTTACAAATTCTCTGGAAAGAATTCTAGGCACGATGCCCGGAGGAAGATTTTCAGAATAAGAATACTGGGCCAGATACTTTTCATGACGAAGAATTAATTCTTCCGTAAGAGCCGGGTCTAATATAGGTGCAAATCCATCAAAAACCAGGAAACAGGTTTCGTCCCATTCCGGATCTCCAGTTCTGGAATCTGGGAGTGAATCACAGATCTTAGAGAAAAATTCGGCTTCTGATCTTGATTCTATAATTATAAAATCAGAATATTCTAATTGACTGATTATCTTTTTGGATTCTTCGGCCGGTCCGAGTTTACGATTGGAATAAACTCGGATCCCTTTTAGGACAGAAGATAATTTTTTAAGCGTAAGTTCTAAATAACGAAGCTGGTTCCCCTGATCTATATTTCCTTTTACGGATATAAGATCTTCTTTTAGATAAAATACGATAGCTTGGGGAGGATATTTCATATTATAAGGAATTTGTTTCGCTTAAGATTTCCGAACTTAATCCAAGTTCAAGGTTTCTTGTTGGTCCGGGATCTTATTCTCTTTTTTATAAGCTTCGTCGAAGATCTGTATCGGCACGGTGGATCTGGATTCTCTTACCCATTTCATAAAATTTTCATCTTCTTTTTCGCGGCTGAGAAGATTCACGATACCTTGGCGAACGTTTTCTAAAGGAGTAGGCCTTTTACCTTCTACCTTAACGATACAATAACGCTTTCTTTCGTCTCTGAATACTTCCGAAACTGAACCAACAGGTATAGTTGATAATGCTACTGCAACGGAACGATTCGTTTTATATAATTCGAAAGAAGAAACCCAATCCATAAGCCCTTTTCTGGCTCTTAAGTTTGCATCCGTATTTCTTGGGGAACCTGCGATCAGGCCGAAAGAAGCCGGATCGGATAAGACATTCTTTTTGATCTCGCTTGCTTCTTTATGTATCCTGGATTCTTCCGTGATGGAATCATTATTAGGAGAGATTGCGATCTGTCTATATTGGACTTCGAATCCTACCTTCTCTCTATTTTGGGCATACCAGGATCGGATATCTTTATCAGAAGGTGGATGGTTCGGCACCTTGTATTGCATTAACTGAGTTTTTTTGATCTGGTAAGGAAGTTCCGTATACCAAAGTTCATAAGACATTCCGGCGCTAGACTCGACCGCCTTTTCGAATTGTTTACGAGAAGTGACCCCCATAAACTCCATTCTTTTTTCGATCTCGCTTTCTAATCTTTTTTCATTCACTTGGATGGATTCGTCTTCTGCGATTGAATCCACTACAGCTCTATCGATCAAAAAATCTATGATACGAGTACGTAGAGATTTTCTCATGTCCTCGTTTTTGAGATACTTAGTATTGGAAAGTTTTTGGTATTTATCTTGGGCATCGTCGAAATCCAATTCGCTGATGGATTGGTTTCCAACGGTTGCAATGATCTTATTTAAGGACTCGGCGGGACGGATCTCTGAAGTGAATACACTTAGAGAAACTATACCGGAGAATAAGGCGAGTTTACGCGAAAATGAGGCAGAGGATCCGGGAAAAATTCCTAACACAGGGAAAAGGATGCTCCCGATCCTCTCTTGTTCAACCGTTTTTCGAAAGCCCGAACGTCTCGTGGATCTTGTTTACGGCAGTTTCTGCATGAATTCTTGGGATTACGCAGGATATTTTGATCTCTGAAGTGGAGATCATTTCGATATTGATCTCTTTTTCTGCCAAAGCTTTGAACATTTGAGCAGCCACACCTACATGGGATTTCATTCCGATCCCAACTGCGGAAACGATAGAAATCTCCTCGTTGATCTCAGGCTTATTAGCTCCTTGAGAATTAGAGAAGGATTCCAAGATAGGAAGAGCCTGAACCAGGTCTTTTTTAGGAACTGTGAAAGATATAGTGTTTCTTCCATTATAAGGAGAAGATTGAACGATCACATCCACAAGAATATCTTTGGAGCTTAAGTCTCCGAATAGAACTGCGGCAAGACCAGGTTTGTCAGGAACATCCGCGATTGTAATTCTGGCTTGGTCGTTTTTTGCGGTAACTCCGCTTACTTTCAATTTTTCCATAATTTTGTCCTCGTTTACAACCAAAGTCCCCGGATTATTATTAAAACTGGAACGCACATGGATTACCACGTCGTAGTTCATTCCCAACTCAACACTTCTGGAATGAAGAACGCCGGCACCTAGGCTTGCGAGTTCCAACATTTCCTCATAAGTGATTTGAGAATGTTTAGTGGCTTGGGGAACCACTCTTGGATCGGCGGTATAAACACCGTCCACATCCGTATAAATTTCACATTCTTTTGCGCCAAGTACAGCAGCTAACGCTACCGCAGAAGTATCCGAACCGCCTCTTCCTAAGGTAGTGATATTTTCGTTTTGGTCTATTCCTTGGAAACCTGCTACGATCACAACGTTCCCTTCGTTTAACGCTGCATCTATTCTAGAACGATCCACTCCTTGGATCTTTGCATTGGAGAAGTTTCCGTCGGTGATCATTTTGATCTGGGAACCTGTGAATGATTTTGCAGGAACTCCTGCGTCCCAAAGAGCCATTGCAAGTAGAGAAATAGAAACTTGTTCTCCTGTGGACAATAGCATGTCCATCTCTCTCTTTGGAGGATTTTTGGTGATCTTATCGGCTAGATCCACCAGCTCATCCGTCGTATGCCCCATTGCGGAAACGACTACGACAACATGGTTGCCTTCTTCATGATAACGTTTGATTCTTCCGGCTACATTCCGGATGCGATCAGGAGATCCAACAGATGTTCCCCCGTACTTTTGGACGATTATGTTTGCCATCGCTGCCTACCATCTTTTTGGGCTTGGAGCGGGGATCAAGATAAATCAAATCCGGAAGGCTGGAAAGAATCCTTGTTTTCAAGGAAAGTTGGCCGATCTTTATGGAGAGTTCTCCCATCTTTGGGAGAAGGGGGCCCCCATTTTTTCTCCTATCGATTGGTATCTAATCTTAGCTTATATTATTTTTGCTTTTTCGGTCGGGCTTCTTCTTTCCTCTAAGGCAGGAGAAAGTTTGAGTTCCTACTTTGTAGCGGACAGAAAACTTCCTTGGTGGTGGCTCGGAACTTCTATGGTGGCGACGACCTTTGCCGCAGATACTCCTTTGGTCATCACAGGAATGGTTGCACTCGATGGGGTTGGCGGGAACTGGCTCTGGTGGAGTTGGGCGATCGGTTATTTGATCATTACCGTATTCTTTGCAGCTTCTTGGCGAAAGGCAGAAGTTCTTACGGATGTTGAATTTGTAGAATTACGTTACTCTGGAACAGGAGCAGTAATTCTAAGAGCTGCAAAAGCATTCTTCTTAAGTATTCTATTTAATTCCATCATATTGGGCTGGGTCTTTAAGGCAATGTCCAAGATCACCGCTCCTTTTTTAGATTGGAATGTATTACTTGGCGCAGAAGTATTCGGATCTATCTCTGATGTTTGGCCGAGTTTTTTATTATTAGGAGATTTGAATACTACTCTTACCGTTCTTATTCTTTTCTCTGTTGTAGTTTTCTATAGCAGTATGGGCGGGATCCAAGGTGTGATCCTGACGGACTTATTCCAATTTGCTTTAGGGATTGGCGGTGCAATTCTATTTGCGATCTTTGCGATCCAATATGTAGGCGGATTAGAAGGTCTTTATTCCAAATTAGAAACTTTGTATCCTGGAAAGTCAGAATCCATTATTTCTTTTTGGCCAAGGATAGGAGAAGAAGAACATGGACTTCCTCTTCAAGTTTTCCTAATATTCATCGGAGTTCAATGGTGGATACAATATCACTCGGACGGATCCGGATACTTAGCACAAAGATTACATACTGCAAAAACTCCTAAAGATGCGGAACTAGGTTCTCTTTGGTTTAATATTGCAAACTTTATCTTACGCACCTGGCCATGGGTTTTAACAGGACTCGTATGTTTGGTTGTATTCCCGTTGCATGATGCAGACTTATTCCAAGCAGAAGGAGGAATCGTTCAATCCGATAGAGAGATTGCATATCCGATGCTTATGAAGATCGTTTTGCCTGCCGGATGTTTGGGATTTGTATTTGTAAGCTTGATGGCAGCATTTATGTCGACTGCAGATACTCATATCAACTGGGGAGCCAGCTATTTAGTTAACGATCTATATTTAAGATTTCTAAAACCGGATGCAGGAAATAAACAAACCGTTATCGCTGGAAGGATCGCAGTGGTCTTGATGGCGGGGATCGCTATCTTAGTTGCGACTCAAATGAATTCAATTGCATCTGCTTGGAAATTTTTCTTAGCAATGGCCTCAGGCTTGGGTCTGCCACAAATCTTAAGATGGATCTGGTGGCGAGTTAATGCTTGGACAGAATTATCCGGAATGGGAACCGCCTTGGTCCTTTCATTAATTTTGTATAAAGTATATCCGGATGTAAATGCAGATTACCTTCTATTCTTTACCGCCTTAGGAAGTGTGATCGTTTCTATTTTAGTGACTTTTTTGACCGCTCCAGTTCCGGATAAAGTATTGGATGCATTTGTAACCAAATTACAACCTTTCGGTTTCTGGGGAAAATGGGGTGGAGTTTCCGCTCGCAAAAAATTCTATTCCAGGATCCGGATCTGGTTATTGGCGATCTTCTCCTTATACGCTTGGCTTTTTGGAATAGGGTATATTCTACAATTGAAATATGTATTAGGCGGTATTTTCCTTATCTGCGGAATAGTTTCAGGACTTATAGTTTTGAAGTTATGGGAAAAGAAGGATTCAGTTTCCTGATATAAATTGTCTTTTTGACGATCGCGATTTTCTGTCCGTCCGGATCGAATACTTCTATAGAATAGATCCGGATCGTTTTTCTTTTAGCTCTACATTCTTCTTGGATGGATTTTATATCTTCGGGAGAAACTTCTATTTCTACTATGAGGTCTTGGTTACTTGCTTTTAGGAAATCAATCTCTGCGTTAGTATCTAAAACAAGGTATTCGGAGCCCAAATTTTCAGAAATGGAATATACATACAGAGGATCTACGAATGCATAGATTGCTCCGCCAAAATGAAGTCCATTATAACCTTTGGTCTTATTATTAAATGGGAATCGGACTTTTAGTTTTAGAAGATCTTCGGATACAAATTCAAATCTCGGACCAAGTCTATGATAGACTGGCCAATTTTTTCGGATCATCCTATTAAATCTAAATAGTTTCCATTTTTTTAATATTCTTTTGAAAGGACCGGCTTCCAAAGTGGAGAGGGATAATTGATACATACTTTCCTCCTGTATGATAATGTCCTTTTCTGAAAATATTTAGTTTTATGTCAAACTAAATGGGTCTGTTTGGATTCAGAACTTTTCCAGGATCAATCTAGTAGATTGAATCCTTTTGACGATTTGATGAAAATCCTAAGGTTTTAGGGTTAGAAACCTGTTCGGATCGAGGAGAAAAAAAGCTTTTCAGCTCAGGGCTTTCCGGTCAGTAAGATACGTTTCCGGAAAGAAAATCCGAGATCTTTCTCGGAGATAAAAATAATAAAACAGGTGTTATGTTAAGGAGAGAATCATGCAACTAGGTGCAGTTGAAAAGGGGCTACTTCCGGCTCTTTTGGCAATCGTAATGCTCGGAATGGGTTTCGGGCTGGCAATCGGGGACTTTAAACGGATTTTTACAACTCCTCTCCAAACTTTGGTCGGTACCTTGGGTCATTTTGTGATCATGCCTTTAGCAGCATATGCAGTCGTATTGATTTTAGGTTTGGAATACGAAATCGCGTTAGGCGTCATTCTGGTAGGATCTTGTCCGAGCGGAACTACTTCTAATTTGATCAATTATTTAGCGAAGGGTGATGTTGCTCTCGCAGTTGTGATCACTGCACTTTCTACACTTCTTTGTCCTTTGCTGACTCCAGTGATTGTTACATTTTTTGGTTCCTTATTGGATCCGACCGGTTCAAGTTTAATGCAGATCTCTTTTGTGGAGATGCTTAAAACTGTCGTAGTGATTATAGTTCTTCCAATCTCCATAGGTATGGCGGTAAATTATAAGTTTCCGAATTTTGCTAAGAAGATAGAACTTCCTTATAAGATTTTTTCCATTTTGTTTTTGGTGTTTGTAATTGCTTTCGTAGCCTACAAGAACTGGGACAATTTGGTAGAGATGATCCTTTTAGTGGGACTTGCTGTTATTCTTCATAATACTTTCGGTTTTATAGCAGGTTATTTTTTCCCTAAATTATTAGGGATTGCGGAGAAGCAGTCTAGAACAATCTCTATCGAAGTCGGGATCCAGAACACTACTTTGGGTATGACTCTCGCGATCCAATTTTTCGGTTCCAAGGTTGCTCTTCCATCCGCTATCTTTAGTATTTGGATGTATATTGCAGGGATCATGATTGCACTTTTCTGGGGCTATGTGGTGCCGGTTAAAGAAGAAAAAGCGGCTTAAAGGTAGAATGAAAAAAAGAAGGCGGCAATATCACCGCCTTCTCCGAGAGATCATAGTAGAAGATTAACTAACGCGAACCAGAAATTCGTTACGTTTGCATCATTCGGATTCACACTTTCAAAGAAACTTCTGAAAGTAGAACTTCCCAACAAATAATCATTGATGAAGGTTCCGAGCGTAATTCCGGTATTTTCAATCTCCGTTCCGGTAAATTCCACGATAGAAGTACAATGACTTTCGTTTATACTTCTGTAATACGGAATGAAATATTCTAGATTCGGATATCTATCGTATTGAGCTTTTAAATTCTCAATATCCTGGGCCCAGAGAGTGGAAATGATATATTCCTTATCCGCAGGATTGTTTTCGTCCAACCCATAGAATCTTGCATAAGAATACATGGAATAATTAGCATCCCTTCTGAATAGAGTGATCGCTAATTTATCATTCGGATATTTTTGAGCAAGAGCTTCGCTGATCTTTCCATAATCCGCACGAATATCCACGGAAGGGAAATCAGGTTGAGCCTTGCCGATAAAATATTCTGTATTCCAAGCATCTTTGATCTTTTGGTGCAAAGGAAATTGGTTCCCAAATCCAGGAGCGGGGAAGATAGGACCCGAATCATTCAATAGATAACTTTTAGAAGGACTTAAAGCTTTTCTAATGAAATGATAATTGATCAGAGATCCTGCACCACCTGCGCTACATCCGGAAACGAGCATCTCTTTCGGTTTATTAAAATTATTCTTCAGCCAATTGATGACGAGCTCCATATTCTTAGCGCCTACGTGTCGATAGGTGATCGGTGGATTCTGCCCGGTTGGATCCGAATAAGTCACTACCTTGTTTCCCGCATACACGTCTCCAGTGCAATAGGGAAGGAAAACTTTGTTCCAATTAGAAGTTTTAACATTTTGTCCCGTAGGATGGTTTCTCAATATGATCGGAGAGATCACTGCATTCGGACTTCCGCCAGGAACATTCGGATCTATAAACGCTCCGAAATTCATATGGTTATCAGGAACCCCGTTTGGATTTGCAGCTCCTCTGATGCCTGTTTGTCCTGTGCAACTTTCGTAATCCCAACAAGCTCCTCCCGGCTCCATATAGACTAGAAGTCGACTGGAATAGCCTAAGATCCAGTCAAGTATCCCGTCTGCACGATCCACGAATATTTTGTAAGGTGTTCCATTACTACAAACTGCGCCTGGAATATACACCACATCATATGATCCATAGACAACACTTGTGAGATCGTCCAAAATATTTTGGGCTTTCGGATCCGTGTTATCTAATCCTGCCAGATTACCAGCTCCTTTTTCAGAGGTTTCTAAAAGTCCTCCTAATAAAGCCAGGTCTTGTGTATTGTTCGTATTTTGGTCCGGACTACAGTAGAATGACGTTACGGATAACGCTAGTACTATTCCTCCCAACCAAATTCTCTTCACATCTTTCATTTTGATTTGCCTCCAGTTCTTAACTCCCTATTTCGCTTTTGATTGCGGAAATTCTAATACTACCTGGGCCCCTCCGAGTGTTTCGGAGTTACCTAGGCGGATACGTATTCCCATTCTATCTAATAACTTTTTAGCCAATGCGAGCCCGATCCCGCTGGAGGATTCGGAACCTGTTGGTTTTGCGGAGAGAATAGAAAATTCCCTAAACATGTCTTTTTCGTCTTGGGGTTGGAATCCTGGTCCTGAATCTTCTATTTTAATAATTAGAATTTTCTCATATGTTTCTGAGATAAGTTCACTTTTGAGAGAGATCTCCGAATTTTCAGGAGAGAATTTGGCGGCGTTACTTAATAAATTATCGAATACTCTATACAGTATCTGCGGATTTGCTTGGAAATAGAAATTATACTCTGAGAGTTTATCTTCTACTCTTATGTTCTTCGAGGAGAATAAGAAGTTTAGATTGCAGGTTACGGATTTTAATAATAATTCCGGATTTAATTTTTGGGTTTGGTTCTCGATCGTTTCTGTGTCTCCCGAACTTGCGAGATATAAAACATCTTCAATAGATTCTAAAATTTTACGGGAAGTCCTATCTATATGATCCAAAATTTCAGGAGGATCTGCATAAGAGGAGATGACCCGATTTGTAGGAATATAACTTGGCTCTCTTGTATAAAGCCCTACTAAACTTAAAATCCCTGTGACAGGGCTTTTCAGATCATGGATCGCTATCCTTAAAATTTCAGATTTTTTAATGGATTCCATTACCAATTTTCTGTTCAGATCACGGATGGATTGTTCTTTATGAAAAGAATTTACCTTAGTCAGAAAGCTGATCAGATCCAATAAAATGGTCATGACCATAGTGAAGAAAAAATTCTGGATCAAAAAGGACGAATTCTTTCCCAACCAAAACATAGCTGCGAAGAACACTGCGTAATTTGTGAAATAGATAACCTTCTTCGTTTTATCAGGATAACGGAGAAGTACTGCGATGCCTAATTGAGTAAATGCGAATAGAGAAATATCCGTCCCGAACTGGAAGATCAGCAGGTTCATTGCTGTTCCTGCAGAAGTTAAAAATAATGTTCCTGCAACAGTGATCCATCTTCTACTATTTTCACTTTTAAGGATGGGAAAATTCAGTAGAGCTGTAAAAAGAAAACAACCTGGAATGAAAATAGAATTATATATTAAGAGAGGAAAGTATCCGGAGTTTTTTAGAAAGTCAGTCCAGTCGAGAACTGCAAAGGGGATATAAACTACGAATAAAAATGGGAAAAGATATCTGAGTATCAGATAGACTTCGAAGTAAGCGGAGCGGATAAATTCTTCGTTACTCCTTACTTCTCTCAGGATCTGAAAATGTTTCTTTATAAATAATATAAAGTTCTTGGTCCTAAATCGAATGGCAACATAGAAATGTTTCACGGCAGACCTAAAATCTTATGATTTGAATTTTTGAATAATGAGAGAAGTTTACTTCCTTGGGATCGACTAACGGGAATACTGTGATCTGTATGAAGTAGGAGTCGGTAAGTAGTGGGTGTTTTGAATAAGATCTTTTTGACTTCTTCTAATCGGACCAAATAACTTCTGTGAGCTCTGAAAAATCCGTGAGCTTCCAGATCTTTTTGAAGTTGGTCTAATGTTTTTCTAACCTTCTCTACATTTCCGTCTTTGGTGAATAGTCTAGCGTAGTTCCTTTCAGATCTTGCGAATAGTATCTTCTCAGGTTCGATAAGATTGATCCCTTCTTCTCTTTTGAGTGGAATTCCTTTTGGAGAAAATAGATTCGGATGAGAGGAAAGGTATCTTTGGATAGAAATTCCGAATCTTTCTCTCGTGATAGGTTTTGGTAGGAAGTCCAACACTGAAAATTCGAATGCTTTTACAGCATTGTCTCTTTCAGAAGATACAATAATCGTTTGGAAAAAACTTCTGCTCTCGATTTCTAAAAGTTTAAAGCCGGTTTCTCCTTGGAGATTTATATCCAAGAATAATAGATCGAGCGGATTTTTGCGTATGAACTCAGCGGCGGATTCCGGATCGGAAACCGCATGGATACTTTGTATCCTTTCATTTAAAAATTCTTTCGCTAAAATTTCCAAACAGCGAGAGGATAAATCATCATCTTCTACGATTAGGATTCGCATATGCGGGAGTTTACTCCAGGTTTTAAAACTAGTCAATTTATTAGGGACAAAGAGGTCGCATTGGGGGACGAATGGATCGTTTTATGTAAAACGAATGTTATTAATAACAGCTGGATTTTTTGTACAAATTCAGCGACAGATTGTTATACGTTATGCGAAATAGATGGAGATCGAAGAAGGTAATGAAATTATTTTGCAAGTAGAAATCATGTTGGAATTCCAACATAGATTGCAGGTGTAAAAATCGGTTGCTTTTTGTTGAGATTTGTGATACGGGCGATGTATCGAAAGTTTTTACGTGTACCACCGTACCGGCCCCCCCTTCGCAGCGACCCGTAGGGAGCGAGAAGACGACCGTTCCAACGAGTCGGTGACGGAGAGAATCGAGGTCATGCGAGCTTACAGATGAAATGAGCGCGATCCGTTTGATCGAAAGTTTTTACGTGTACCACCGTACCGGCCCCCACCCAAAGCAGGGTGGGGAGATCTTTTTTTTAAAAAATGACCCCATTACACAGTTCATCCTAAACTAGTAGTCGCGGCAGCGATGCGCAGGGCTTTAGTCCGGGCTTGCCCGGATGAGCGCTAATGCGCGAACCCGTAGCAGCGCGGCCCGAGCTAGGCGAGGGAGCCGCCCTGATCATTCTTGTAAAGAGTTTTAAGAATTTATAATATTCTATTGGTCTTTTTATAGTTTTGAATAAGTTGGGAGTTGGAGATTTTTATTAGGTAGGCAGGTTTAGGATTTGCCAAAATGATTTGGCTTTTAGCTTGGATTTCTCCGAGGACGCGGGGGGCCAAAAAGGATGGACAGACTGGAAAAACCGGGTTTTGTTGAAAAAGTAGGACCGGTTTTGGGACCGATTTTTCTATTTCTGATCTTATATATTTTTTAAACCGATCTATTCTTAAATATAAGGGGAAATCTGATGTCCGGGCATAGTAAATGGGCAACGATTAAACGCAAAAAGGACGCTATCGATTCTAAAAGAGGGGCGATTTTCACTAAGGTGGTCAAGGAGATCACAGTTGCGGCGCGTATGGGTGGAGGGGATATTAACACTAACCCAAGGCTTCGACTTGCGGTATTGAAGGCGAAGGCCAGCAATATGCCCAAAGACAATATAGACAGGGCGATCAAAAAAGGAACTGGAGAATTAGAAGGCGTTGTGTATGAAGAATGCCTTTATGAATGTTTCGGACCTGGTGGAACCGCGATCATGGTGGAAGCAGTAACTGATAAAAAAACCAGGACTACGCCTGAGATCAAAAGTATTCTTACCAAGTTGGGCGGTTCTTTGGCGACTACCGGTAGCGTTAGTCGTCTTTTTGAAAGAAAAGGTATTATCGTGATCCCTTCCGATCAAATTTCCGAAGAGGAATTATTTGAATTAGCAGTTGGTGCAGGCGCAGAAGATGTTCAGAATGAAGGAGAGGTTTTCAGAGTAGTGACTTCTCCAGATGATTATGAGCCTGTTCAAACTGCTTTGAATGATAAAGGGATTAAATCGGAAGAATCTGAGATCAAGTTCGTCGCCTTAGTAGGTGCAGAAGTTTCCGATAAGGAAGTTGCAGAAAAAGTAATGAAGCTCATCGACAACTTAGAAGGTCATGATGATGTTCAGGGTGTAAACTCCAACTTCGAACTTTCTCCTGAATTAGAAAAAGAATTCGGCTAGAATTTTTCTTCTGCTTTTTTTCCGAGATCGGTGATCGGCGGAATCTTGTTGGAATTCCAACAAGATTTTGTTAGAGGAAATCGGGTTGCCGATTTAAAGGATTTGTGATAGAGGGAAATTGGCTCTCCCACAGGCCACTCCCCCCACCCGAAGCCGGGCGGGGGCGCCCCTTAAACCCATGTAGGAACTCCTACAACTTACTTAGAAATTTTACTCGGGAGTCTTTTTGGTGAAAATTTTAGGAATAGATCCTGGGTCCCATCGTCTAGGTTATTCCGTTCTCCAAAAAGATAAGTCTGTAATTCGTGTTCTCACTTACGGCACGATAGAGGTTCCGAGCGGAACGAAAAGTCCCGTTAATTTAATCGCTATTCGCAGACAGTTGGACGCAATTTTGGATGAGTATCATCCTGATCTTGCTTCTGTGGAAGAGTTATTTTTTGCCAAGAATAGAACTACTGCTGCAAGAGTTTATGAGGCGAGAGGGGTTGTTCTTCTAACATTAGGAGAGCATAATATTCCTTTAGTCGAACCGACCGCTTCCCAGATCAAGAAAGGTACTACAGGTAGTGGAACTGCAGACAAAAAAGATATTAAAGCCGCTTTAAAACTTCTTTTGGGCCTCGAAAATTTGACTGGGCATGATGATTCCTGGGATGCTATTGCGTCTGCTTATGTAGGTTTCGCGATGAGCGGCTCCTTTAGAAATAAATGATATATTGGAGGATCTATGGATCGAAAAATTTACCCTTTAGTGATCTTGGCTTTTTTGCCTTTGCTTGCTTTCTGCTCTAAAAAAATACAATTAACCGCTTTCGAAGAGAATGGTGTTTATGGTTATAAGGACCAGAATGGAAAAGTCCAGATCTCTCCTCAATATTCGCTCGCTTACGATTTTAATGAGAATGGTGTGGGTTTTTCTTTTAGTAAAGATGGATGGATCTGTATAGATTCTCAAAACAAGGTCTTATTGAATACCTTTACCTTCGACAATGGCCCCGATTATTTTTCAGAAGGTCTGGCTCGATTTGTTGAAAATTCTAAATTCGGTTTTTTTGATGCTTCTTGTAAGAAGGTGATCTCAGCGAATTATGATTTTGCTTTTCCGATCCGAGAAGGTTTTTCAATCGTTTGTAACGGTTGTAAGTCGGTGAGCGACGGAGAACATTCTACGATCGAAGGTGGAAAATACGGTTTGATCGATAAAGCTGGAAAGATTGTAGTTCAAGTCGAATATGATTTCCTTTCGGAAATCAATCCGGAGACTAAAACATTACTCGGATCTAAGGGCGGCTCTAAACAAGAGATCCGCCTTCCTTAAGATCGATCACTTCTTATTTACTTAAATATACTCCTATGAGCACGGCGGCGATACAAACTGTCGTGCTAAGAAGTATATATGCAAAAAAACTAAAATAACTTCCTGATTGGAGTAGTTTCAGGTTTTCTAAAGCAAAAGCCGAGAAGGTCGTAAATCCTCCGCAAAATCCTACTGTTGCAAATAATCTGATTTCTTCAGAGATTTTTCCTTGGGATAATCCGAAAAATATTCCGATCAGCAGTGAACCTGCTATATTTACTACAAATGTAGAAAGAGGGAATATGCCGAAATCTTTAGGGATCGTTTGAGATATCATGTATCTACAAACTGATCCTAAAAATCCTCCTAGCCCTACGATTAGGAGATTCATTTTGCATTATCTTCGTATAAGATTTGTAGTCCTCTTAAAGTAAGCAGAGGCTCTATTCTATCAAAAATTTTAGGATTCGCCGCATGGATGGTGGTTACTAGTCCACCGGTCCCGATCACTCTATAATCATTTCCATGCGCTGCTCTAACTTCTTTGATGATCCCTTCTAAAAGACCGATCCATCCAAAGAAAAATCCTGCCTGTATAGATTCTATAGTAGAATCTCCTAATATTTTAGAAGGAGCTTGGAATACGATCGGAGGTAATTGTGCAGTGTTTCTGGTCAGAGCATCCATAGAACCTTTAAGTCCTGGGGCGATCACTCCTCCCAAATAATCAGGAGTATCATCTACAACACAGAATGTGGTAGCAGTTCCTAAATCTATGATGATTGATTTGCCGGGATGATCCTTTACCGCGGCGGCTGCGTTTACTAATCTATCAGCGCCTATCTCAAAAGGTCGGGGATACTTGATCCCGAAAGGCAACTTCATCTGATACTGAACTCTGATCGGTTCTATCTGAAACCAATCCTGTATCATTCTTTCTATGATAGGATTCAACTGAGGAACCACAGAAGAATAGATTCCGCCTACAATTTGGCTGCTATCTATTTCGAATTCTCGGAGGAAACCTTTGAGATAAAGTCCCATTTCATCGGAAGTTCTATCTCTTCGAGTAACTGTTCTTCTATGAAAAATCGGCTCTTTGGAACCGTTCTTATAAATACCAAAGACAGTGTTGGTATTCCCAACGTCGATTACTAGGATCATTCTATCCCAAGGACCTAAAATCCTCGGGGCTGTCAATGAATTCGACCATGTTTCCGACCGAGGTCCGGGCTAATAATTTTCCTTCTTCATTCACTCCTAACAAGGTTGCGGTTTTTTGTTCTCCACTTTCTGTCCAGGCAATCGTTTCTCCCTTCCAAAGAAGTTTTTCATTGATGAATTCTATTCTTTTGTCTCCGTCTGAAATTGCTAATACTGCATCGTTTAGAAGTGGAAGTAATGTTTCTAAAAATCGGGTCCTTCTTCCTTTTTCGTTTTGGTCCCTAGTGACAAATCCTGCGTCGCTCAGATAATCCGGAATTTCAGTGCCATACAGATTGGCTCCAATACCCAAGATCCAATCCCAAACTTCTCCTTCTTTTTCCGTTTCTATCAATATACCGCAGACTTTCTTTCCATTTAAATAGATATCGTTCGGCCATTTGATCCTAAGATCTTTTTTGCTGGCAGAAGGATATACGGACAAAATTGCCTTTGCTACCGCGACTCCAATATATAGGGAGAATAGTCCGGGAGAAGATAGGTTGGAATCAGAGGAAAATTTGCCTGAAAAAATAAAAGGTTCTTCTCCCAATATGCTCCAGGTTTTTCCTTTTCTGCCCCTTCCGGAAGATTGAAAATCCGCTAGGATCCAAGACCCTGGTGGGAATTCCTTACCTTTTAGGATAGTATTCGTAGAACCTGCTTCCGAGAGAAATATTCCTTTTTCGGGATCCAATAATTGAAACGACATGAGTTCTGTTTAGTACACTTTTCCGATCCTTCGGACAAGAAAAAATCTGGCACTTGCACGAAAAAGACAGGTCCTATTACTAAACAAAAATTCCTCCCTACAAATATATATAGAAAGAGGTTCCTTTGAAACTTTCTGAGGTTTCTATTCGCAATCCAATTTTCGCATGGATGATGATGGCAGCTATCATCCTGTTAGGAAGTATCGGCTTCTCCCGTATGGGTCTTTCCCAGATGCCAGATGTGGACTTCCCGATCGTAAACGTTACCCTTAACTTGACGGGGGCAAACGCTCAGGTTATGGAGACTGACGTTGTCGATCCTATCGAAGAAGTTCTAATGACTGTCCAAGGTGTTGTAGAAGTTCGTTCCGTTTCTACCGACGGTTCGGCGACCATCACTGTGGAGTTGGAACTTAAACGAGACGTGGATGTTGCCGTCCAAGAGATCCAAACTAAGATCGCTCAGGTAAGTAATAAACTTCCGGATGATCTGGATCCCGCGATCATCATGAAATCTAATCCGGATGACCAGCCGATTATCTGGGTTGCATTAACTGCTCCAAACAGAAGTGACCAAGAGAAGATGATCTTCGTAAAGACCAGGCTCAAGGATAAGTTCCAAGAAATTCCTGGAGTAGGGGAGATCATACTCGGCGGTTATGTGGACCGTACAATCAATGTGTTCTTGGATCCGATCCGTCTCTTGAGAGCTGAACTTACAGTAAACGATATCATCAATACATTAACGGAACAGAATATAGAAGTTCCTTCCGGAAGAGTACAAAATAAACTTTCTGAAGTTTCCTTAAGGGCGGTGGGAGATGTTCCAACTGTAGAACAATTTTCTAATATATATATCAACTCCAGAAGTGGCGCCGCTATGTTCCGCCCGATTCGTTTAAGAGAAGTCGCCAAGATCGAAGATGGTTTGGATGAGATCAGAAGAATTTCCAGATTTAACGGAGTTTCTTCAGTCGGCCTTGGGATCAAAAAGATCAAGGGTGCAAACGCTGTAGATGTCGGGGATCTTGTAAAGGAGAAGGTAGAAGAACTTAAGCCGACTCTTCCTCCCGGATTCGAGCTGAATATTTCCAATGATAATACCACTTTTATCAGAGACTCGGTTCACGAATTAGTTTTTACTCTTATACTTTCTGCGGTGCTTACAGGAATTGTATGTAGATTGTTCTTAGGAAATTGGAGTAGTACTTGGAACGTTCTTCTTGCAATTCCTACTTCTGTGATGGGAACTTTTTTGATCCTATATTTTGCAGGTTTTACATTAAACACATTCACATTACTCGGACTCTCTTTAGCGACAGGTATAGTTGTGGATGATGCAATTATGGTACTGGAAAATATCAGTAGGCATAGAGAATCCGGAAAAACTTGGTTTCAGGCGTCGTTGGATGGAGCATCGGAGATCAGATTCGCTGCATTAGCCGCAACACTTGCAATCATTGCAATATTCCTTCCCGTTGCGTTTATGTCTGGGATTATAGGCCGTTACTTTTTGGAGTTCGGAGTTACAGTTTCAGTAGCGGTGGCTCTTTCTCTTTTTGAAGCATTAAGTTTTACTCCTATGAGGGCTTCTCGTTATAGAGAGAGTAAGGAGGCCCAGAAAAAACAAAAATCCAAATCACCGTTCACCTTACCTGCGGATACTTTCTTTTCTAAACTTAAGAATGTCGCGGATCGTTTTTCCTTTTTCAAAAGAATGGATCCAGTCATAGAAAACTTTTTACAATTTTCGGAAAGGATCTATGGGAAAGTTTTGGAATTTGTAATTCGTAAACCTGGAACAGTGATCGTTTCTTCTATTCTATTTTTCGCATTCTCCCTTATATTTTTGTTTTTATTGAAGAAGGAGTTCATTCCTCCCCAAGACATGGGAAGATTTATTGTCAGAGCAAAAATGCCTATAGGTTCTTCTATCATTCGTACAGATGAAGCAATGAAGAAGGTGGAAGGTTATCTCAGTTCTCGCCCAATCGTGGAAAAATACATGAGCAACGTAGGTGGAATGGGAGGAACAGAATCCAATACAGGTATGTTCTTCGTCACCATGAAGGATATGGGGAAACGTCCTAAGAGTAAAAAGACGGGAAGAGAGATCACTCAATCGGAAGTGTTTGGGGAATTCAGAAAGAACCTGAAAGAACTTGTGCCCGAAGCAAAATTCTCCGTCCAAGATCTTTCTCAAAGAGGTTTTAGCGCGGGAAGAGGTTATCCGGTCGAGTTGGTTTTGACCGGACCCGATTGGGCAACACTCGCAAAACTTTCGGATTCTATCCGAGAAAAATTAGATTCTTCTAAAACGATTTTGGATATAGATACCGATTACGTTTCCGGACAACCGGAAGTGAAAATCCTTCCGAATAGAGAAGCAGCCGCAGTTCGCGGTGTGAGTATGGCGAATATCGGTAATACCATCGGACCTTTGATGGGAGGACGTAACGTAAGTCGTTTTACTGAGAATGGTAGAAGTTTCGATGTAAGAGTCAAAATAGACAAGGACAAAGGAGAAAGTACGGATATTATTCCTAATATCGGTGTTAGGAACACTTACGGAGAGATCGTCCGTTTGAAAGACGTCTTAGTCCTTCAGGCAACAAACACTCTTAAAAATATCACCAGAGTGAATCGAGACAGATCTATTAAAATTTTTGGAAACCCTCCTAAGGAAAAAGGGCAAACCTGGGCGACAAGCGAAGCAATTCGTATCGCAACTGAAATGCTTCCTGAAGGTTATCATGTAGAAGTTACAGGTTCTGCAAAGACCGCTTCCGATTCGCAGTCCAGTTTGTCGGGTGCTCTAATTTTAGGGATCATCATGTCTTTTATGATCTTGGCAAGCCAGTTCAATAGTTTGAAACAACCTTTCTACATTCTTCTTTCCATGCCGTTTAGTTTTTCAGGTGCGTTAATCGCTCTTTGGATAGCTGGTCAGTCCTTCAATATGTATAGTTTTATAGGATTAATTTTGCTATTGGGACTTGTGAAGAAGAACTCAATTCTCTTAGTGGAATTTGTAAATCATGTCAGAAGTGAAGGGAAGAATATTGCGGATGCTATCAGGATCGGTTGCCCTGTCCGTTTAAGGCCGGTGCTGATGACGACATTCTCTTCGATTGCGGCGGCTATTCCTCCTGCTTTGGCGTTGGGGCCGGGAGCGGAAACTAGGATCCCAATGGCGATTACAATCTTGGGTGGCCTGATCGTTTCTACATTGATCACTTTGGTGGTCGTCCCTGCCGCTTATTATCTTATGGAAAATGAGAAAGATGAAGTTCGTAGATACTCTTAATAATTATAAAAAAATAATATTCTCTATTCTTGCCTGTTTCTTAGTCTGGGAATGTGCTTCCAGTCCGGAAGTGAAGGTTGCAGATGGAGTAGTCGAAGATAGTTTAAAAAATATTACCGGGATCACCACTCAAGATGTGGAGAAAACAATCGCAAAGGATACATTCGGTCTGGACGATCTGTATATTCTCGCGGTAGAACGAACGGAAAGAATTGCCTTAAAGAACGAAGCTACCGAGCAGGCATTAGCTCAGAAGGATAAAGCATTCGCCGGTTTTATGCCTACTCTTTCCTATGTGTTTAACAAATTCTATTCGGTTCCTGGTCATACACAGCAGCCTTCTATTGTAGATAATTATAAAACATATAAGGCGATCCAAAGCGGAGACCCTCTTTCTTTATTACCGTCTTCCAGTTCCGGAAGTAATCTTCCTCCTACAGTGGGGGCGGGTTCTCGTTTGCTACTTAGCATTCCGATCTCTGCGGGACTTTCTTCTTACCAAGATTATAGAGCCTCTAAAAGTTTGGCAGAGCAGAGAAGGTTAGAAGCAAAACATGAAGCAGGAAGAATGTATCTGGAAATTGCACAGGCATACTTCAACTTTTTACAATTGGAAGAAAGTGTTAAAATTTCCCAAGAAGCATACGAGTTGAACCAAGACTCCTTACAGGAAAGAAAAAGAATGTATGCGGTAGGAAGGATCATGAGATCCGATCTTCTGAATTCAGAGACGAGCCTTTCTAATGCCGAAGCAGTTCTTGCAGATGCAAAATTCCAATTAGAACAGGTGCGTATCACATTAGCTACCATGGTGGGTTATGAAAAACCGATCTCTGTCGCAGGATTCAAAGCAGAATTGGAACCGATCCCAACTGGTATGGAACCGGAAGAATATTTAGCAAAAAGATATGATGTTCTTTCTGCGTATCAAAGTGTTAAGGTTGCGGATGCGCAAAAGGACAAGGCCTGGGTGGGTTTTGCTCCTACAATCGCATTAAATAATTATTATTCTTTTCCTTATCCAGGCCAAACACACTCCAAGGATGTCACGGCTCAGTTGCAGATTACAATGCCTTTGACCCCGTTTTCGCAAATGGCAGACCTAAAAGCAGCAGACTCCGCAAAAAAACAGGCGAAATTAACCGCTTCTCAAACGAGAAGAACTGCAACTCAGGAAATCCGTAATGCTTTTGAAAGTTTTAAAAATTCTCAAAAGATTTTAGCGATCTACCAAAAGGCATTTGTATCCGCCCAAGAAACTTCTCAAAGCCAGGCAAGCGGATATCGTTCCGGTAGAAATAGCAGGATCGAAGCGATTGCCTCCAGAATTGCGATGTTGAATGCGGAGATCACTTATCGCAAAATGTTACACCAACATTCTTTGAATCGTATTGCTCTTGGAGTTGCGATTGGAGAAATTCCACATCTTCCTGGAGAAAAAAAGGAAGAATAAACAAACGGCCGACGATTGCCGGCCGTTCCACTTTTTAAACTGCTGCTGCAGTTTGCCTATTTGCTCTTTCAAGACGTAATAGATTTCCTTCTGCGATAGCTAAGGAATCTATATTATAATCTTGCGAATGTTTGGTTCTCTGTTTTTTCAGATCCCCGTCCACTTGGCCTATAGATTTTTCTAATAGCATTCCAGCTACGAATCTTGCAGCGATTTCCACGGTTTCGAAAGCGAGTTCGTCTTTTGTAAAACCATCTCCTATCGATTTATAAGAATGAACTGCTTGTTCCAATTTTTCCCAAAGAGATCTAATATCTGTAGAAGGAGAAAATTTGGACATTTCTTCTTCCGCATATGCTCTTAGTTGTCCGCTTGTTGCCATTCCGGAAACTACACCGCCGATCGCCGCTACGATCTGCAATTGAGTAGTACCTTCGTAAATTGTAGTGATCCTACTATCTCTGTAGATCCTTGCCACATCGTAATCTTCGGTGTATCCACTTCCTCCGTGGATCTGGATCGCGTCTGATGCAAGAGCCACACAACCTTCGGAAGCGTAATATTTACTCATTGGAGTGAATAAGTCTGCGAGTTTTTCCCAACGACGGATTGTCTCGTCTTGGTTTACATCTCTCTCGCTCTTACCTTCTTCTTTGAGCATTCTTTCTTTTCTCCAATGATAAAGATCGATTGCTCTTCCTGTTTCGGAAACAAGACATCTTGTGGCTAAAATTTCCCTTTCCATCTTGTCCAAAATTTTTCGGACTGCGGGGATCTTCTCTATCGGTTTACCGAATTGTATTCTTTCAGAAGCGTATTTTTTTGCTTCGAAATAGGCAGCAGTTCCGATTCCTAAAGATTGAGTTGCAATCGTAAGCCTTGCAGCGTTCATCATTCCCATAGAATATTTTACTAAACCGTAACCAGTTTTTCCGATCAATACCCCAGGAGAGTTTTCAAAAACAACTTCGCAGGTAGGAGAACAATGTAGTCCCATTTTATGTTCTATTCCTGCAACGTGAACGTCTTTACCTTGTACTAAGAAGAAAGAAAGACCTCTTGCCCCACTTTCAGGACTTCCGGTTCTGGCTAACGTAAGAATTACGGAAGGAGAATCCACATAACCGCAAGCATGAGTGATAAAACGTTTTGCTCCGTTAATTTTCCAAGTTCCATCAGCCTCTTGAGTTGCGCGAGTTTGCACATTGGGAAGATCCGAACCATAATTAGGCTCGGTTAAAGCCATAGCGGCGCTGAATTTTCCTGCGGCGATTTGAGGCAACCATTCGTTGCACATTTCGTCGGATGCGAATCTTTCCATGATCTCGACTATATTAATATTTCCATATGCTAGGCAGAATGCCGCATCCGCTCTGGCAGCTATCTCGCACATCATGGATTGTACAGTTGCAGGTAAACCTAAACCTCCATATTTTCTGGAGATGGATATAGGCATAAGTCCTGCATCCTTTAAAGTTTTATAACATTCTTCTTGTGCTTTTGGGAATGTGACTTTGCCGTTCTCGTATTTTAAACCTGTTTGGTCCATTTCCTTGCTACGAGGAGCTACAAAATCTCCCATAATTTCTCCCAAAGCATCCACAGTAGATTTATAATAATCTATCGCTTCTTGCACTGTAGAAGGTGCATATGCAAATCTGTCGTCGTTAGTCTGCTTGTATTTGGCCGCATCGTGGAAATCGCCTTCGTATGCTGCTACGATCTCCTTCCAATCTATAAGATTATCAAAATGAGTTTGTAAGTCGGTATTATCCTGGAAGTAGTTTCCTTGAATCATATGTATGCTCCCTGTCGCTTAAGGCCTTTAGGTGTACTGCTTTATTAAGCTTGTGTCAAGTATTACCCACACTTACTTCTTAGAATAGAAACTTTGGTTTGTAATACGAACAAAGAAGAAGGAACCGAACAGGTGTTTGGAACAATGTTTGAGCTTTACAACTCGAATAACACATAATTTAATTCTTTAAGACCACGGTTTAAAAGTAACCTTTTCGGTAAAAAACCGAAGTATCCGGCGAGGAATAGAACCATGAATAAAATCGGGCTAGGCATCGGTTTTTTATATTTATTAGGGATCGTTTTGTCAGGATGTTCCGAATCTGTAGGAGCTCCGAAAGAGAAGAAAGGAGGTAAGATGAAATACGAAGTACAGAAGTCAGAGGAAGAATGGAAAAAAGTCTTAAGCCCTGACCAATATCGGATCATTAGAGAAAAAGGAACAGAAAGAGCATTTACCGGAGAATATTATTATAATAAAGAAAAAGGAAAATACCTTTGTGCTGCCTGCGGTGCTGAGTTATTTAGCTCGGATACAAAGTACGAATCCGGAAGCGGATGGCCTTCTTTTTATAAACCTGCTGCAGAAAAGTCCGTCCAATCCGAAACAGATACAAGTCACGGTATGACCCGTACAGAAGTTCTATGCTCCAGATGCGGAGGGCATTTAGGACATGTATTTCCTGATGGTCCTGAACCGACTGGGCTCAGATATTGTATCAATTCCGCTTCTTTAAAATTTAAAAAAGATTAATATTCAAAGGAAAGTATGTCTTCTGCACAAAACAGATTAGGCGAAATATTTCGAAATCTACATTCTAAAGATATCTTTGTAATGCCTAATGCATGGGACGCAGGAAGCGCTCGTATGTTGGAAGGTGCAGGGTATTCTGCGATTGGAACTACAAGTGCCGGTATCGCTTTTGCGGCAGGGCTACCGGATCACCAGATCATGAGCAAAGAAGACATGCTTGCCGAAGTAAAATCCATTGTGGATTCCGTAGGAATTCCTGTTAGCGCAGACCTGGAGGGCGGCTACGGGATCCAATCTTCTCAAGTTGCTGAAACTGTAAAACAAGCCATAGACATCGGAGTGGTTGGATGTAATATAGAAGATCTAAGCGGGGACCCTTCTTCTCCTTTATTGGATATCAAACTTGCTACGGAAAGAATTCATACGATTAGAAAGGCCGCAGATCAAAGTGGTATTTCATTTACTCTTACTGCAAGAACGGATGCCTTCTTAACGAATCATCCGAATGCAATGGAAGAAGCGATTGTTCGTTGTAATTCCTACAGAGAAGCAGGAGCAGATTGTCTTTTTATACCTGGGATCGGAGATCCTAAAACGATCGGTACATTAGTAAATTCTATAAATGGCCCGTTGAATGTAGTCATGGGCTTAAGTCATAATCAACTTACGGTTGAGGAATTGAGATCTCTTGGGGTCCGAAGAATTAGTATAGGCGGAAGTCTTGCGCGAGCCTGTTTTCATCTCATCAGACAGGCTGCGCTTGAAATAAAAAACTCAGGCACATTCACCTATGCCGATCATCAGTATTCTCATAAAGAATTATGCGATTTTTTTGCGGAATACGAGACCAAAACAAAATGACATTCTCCTACATTTCGTCGAGTAGAAGGGCATAAAATTCTGTTTGCGCCTCGGGGCTGAGAATGGATTCTACCGTAGGGCGGGGTTTTCGCCCGCGGCAGAAATAGAATGAAGAGAGACCATCTTACTTACCTTCCTGAAAAAGGGAATATCCGTCCTGTAATCGTACAACATTTAGCCGAGATCTATCATCATATATATTATTTTTTCTGTCATATCCTGGGGATCTTTATCGAACTTCCGGATCATACCGAGGGATATAAACGTCCTATCGTATGTGTTTCCGGATTTTTAGGAAGAGGCCTGACTTGGACCGCGATGCGCAAACATCTAATCTCCCTTGGGCATCCGGTATATGTGGTTCCACTCGGGTTCCAAACAGGAAATATCCGTAAAAAAAGTAAGATACTTGAGAATTTCCTAATAGAGAAGAATATCAAAGACTGTTATCTGATCTGTCACTCTATGGGAGGACTCATAGCTGCAGGTTTAAGTTATAAAGGAAGAGACCGGGTCCGAAAAATTTTCGTGGTAGGATCTCCTATGCATGGAACTTATATGGCTTACCTCGCTCCAATCTTCCCTTGCACTTGGCAGATGATGCCCGGATCCAAATTAGTGAAGGAAGTTGTAGAAACTTATTCAAAATTTCATAATGTACAAGCAGTCTTTACAAAGGGAGAAGGTATTGTCCGTCCTTGGGAAAGCGCTACCCTCGGCCATTTTGATGATGTAGAGATCCCTGAATACGGGCATCTGAATTTATACTTAGGGCCACTAGGAATAGAGTGTCTCGGTTCCTTAGTCACTTCGGAAGAGAAAAAGGATCCACTTCCAATCAAACAAAAGCCAGTTGCTAAGGAAGAAGTAAAGAAAGAAGCAGTTAGCTCTGCTCCTTCTAAAAAAACATCTTCTAAAACTGCTGCGACTAAGAAAGCAAGCCCAGCTAAAAAGAAAAAAGCTAAGCCAGCCCCTAAAAAAGCAAAACCTAAGAAGAAACGTTAAACTAAGCTTGATCCTCCGATAAAACGATCAAAGAATCCGATTCGTGTAATGTAAAAAATTCCAATTTATCGGGGATCAGATATACTCCATAACCTTTGGACTCATCTGTTTCTTCTGAGACGATCCGTATTCCAAAACAGGTTTCCTTTCTTTGTTGTGCAGCTAACATACAATCCGCAAAATTTACACGTTTTGGAAAATCTTCGAAATATAAGAATGCAGGTTTAAGATAGATCTCGCTTCCATCCGGATCAAATAAGCTATCGTAAACTCTCATTACATCCGGTTCTTGAGAAACTTGAGCCATCATTTTAGAAACGAATTGATTTGAGATCAGGAAATCCTTTACTCCTGTTTCCAAAACTAATTCAGTATTTTCAGAATTCATGATCTCAGTGATCAACTGAGTTTCCGCCTTCTTTCCCCCTGCTTGGTGTTTCTTTTTAAAATATTGGCGAAACCTTAAAAGAAGAGAAATAGTCCTTGCGTCTACTTCTTCGATGTTCTCTTTCTCCTCGGCTAGGAATATTACGGAATCATACTGTTCTGGAGAGAGTTTTTCCAAAATACCTTCTTGGGAAAGGTTTGCGATCAAGGATCTAAGTTTGATCTGCGGATATTTTGTCTTCAGTTTTGCGAGAGCGGACTTGATCTCTTCGTTGGATTCATGGATTAAAAGATCAATTTCGGAGTCGGGAGATGAAAATTTCGCATATTCATCCACGATAATCTTACTTTTAGAATTCCAACCGACGATCAATTGTTTGTCAATTGGCTGGGATAAAGTAGTATTCGGATAAGAAAGTGCCGCAATCACAGCCACAGGTTTATCATCGAATTTGATCTTAGAATCATCTTCAGCAAGAATGATTGCATCTTCTTCATTTTCAGGTGAATACTCAGGATCTGGATTTAATACGATCTCTCCATTATTTTTTCTAAAACCAAATGGGACCGATTCCTTGAATCTAAATGAAATTTCGGAATAGTTTAAACCTCTCCAACCATTCTTAGGTTTATAAAAATAGATCTCATTTCCTTCAAAACCTACTAGATTGGAATATACGATCGCAAGACCGGAAGTCCTGGACGTTTGAACAAGTAATTTAGAAAGAATACTTCTTTCATCCATTACCTGAACAGATTCGGAAAGGTCCGAGGCAATATTTCGATTCTCTAATCCATGAAGTTCAGCAACGATAGGAGGAAGTCCGGATTCTCCGTTTAATGCAACAAGTGCCATGATGGACTTTAATACTTTCGCATCTCCGATCGATTTACCTTCTTCCGACTCTTCAGAACCGGAAGGATTTAGTATGATGATACTTTTTGCTTTGGAAGCATTTACTTTTTTTAAGGAATTAAGATGAGAAGGTAATCCGGATCTTGTGATAATTTTTGTGGTCTTAGTATCCTCCAGATTTTCGGATAGGAAATCATCCATTTCTTCTTTGTCTTGATCGGCAAGTATAACAGCGGCTCTTCCTGATTCGGAAGAGTTCGCTTCTATCAATTCTCTTAATATTTCGATCGTACGAATCCCGAATCCTAAGATTAGAGTATGATTCGATTCTAAAACCTCACTTTTTCCTTTTCTAAGTTCTTGTATTTTCTGATCGAATTGGTTTGTGATAAATGCAACTAAACTGGAGAATAAGACTAAACCTGAAAATACACTTAAGATTCCTGTAATCTTATTGAACCAATTGGATTCTCCATCTTCTGCAACTGCTCCTGCGTCGGAGATCTGCAAGAATACTCTCCATAAGAAATCACCTGATTCCTTAATGGATTCATCCGGAAATAAGAATGCCCCAAGGATCCGTACTAAAGATAAAAGTACGAATGCTCCTAAGAATAGGGTCATCAGCGCCGCAAATACGGAACCTCCTCCCTTGGACATAAAGTTATCGAAATGGTAACGGAACTTTTTGTAAATGCTGGGCTTCTCTCTCATAAGGGGAGAAGAGTGAAGAAAGAATTATTTATTTCCAGCGGAAAAATATTTTGTCCGGAAAATCTATAAACCTAAAGCCCGTTTACACAACTCGCGGAATTAAATATGTAATTGTAATTTCGGATCGTTCCAGTCACGTTCACCGTCTCCGAAAAATTGGATTTGTTTCGGAGTGGTCCGGAAACGGTTCCTGTAAGTGGACCACTCACTGCATCCGGATCGTTGACATAAGCTTGTTCCAATTGGAAGCTATCATCAAAGTTTTCATACACATTGGAACTGGAATCGGTAAATTCAAAAACAAGTCCTTGGCTTAAAACCATAATGCCTGTCTCATCTGGAATTTCTATATAAACGCGTTCGGAAGAATTCGCACGCCAAGGCTGAGGAAACGGTGAAATGTCTCCAGACTGATTATAATTAGGGTGCCGCATGGAAACATTGGAATGCAGAAGGTAACTGACTGCATCCACTTCAATGTTCAATTGACAATTGGGACAGGTACTTGCATCAAAAGACATTGCTAGGCAGAGAGGATTATACCCTCCTTTATTGGAGTCATCTTCCAAAAAATCCAATTTTAAAAGGGAACATTGCAAGGAGAATAAAAGTAAAAAAACCCAAAATGGGAAAAGGTCTTCAAAAGGCCTTAATAAGTTGGAAAATGTTTTGTTTCCGCGCATACGATAAGTATAACGTTCTTTTCTTTTCTCAGACAGGGCTATTTGAAAAAAATATCCCAATTATAGAATTATTTTAAGGACGAATTGATCGCAGAAAATGTTCATCCCTGAACCTGATTTATAATCAATCTAAATCCGAATATTTACGAATCTGGATATAAGATTTTGACCGACAAAATCCCAGGAATGTGAAATACTCGCTCGATCAGATTATGGCTCGTATCCTGCTCTTTTTTCTAAGTAGTTTGTTTTTTCTATTCTACTGCAATTCTCCCCAAGTAACCGCATACCAGGAGCATAGCGAACATCACGAATTTATCGGTAGTTGTTTGGATTTCTTAGCGGGAAGCGATTCTTTTGTTCCTTTAACGGATGCAGTTGCCTTGGATGAATTGCGACATTCCGCTGAGGAACATGCATCTAATAGTGTGATCATCGGAGATTTGTATTACGATTTAAACCAGAAAGAAGGAAAACATTTCTATCTGGAAAGTGACGACTCGATTATATATCATCGCCCAAAATCGGTTGTGCTTGGAGGCTGGGAAATGATCCAGCATCTATGCGCTCGTCATATCCGACATGAAATAGAAAGAGGATTTGCGAGATCTTCTTCCATTGTAAGAAAGGATCCGGCTTCTATTAGAGAGGCAGAATCTCTTGCAGAAAAAAATCTGATCATCTATCTAAAATTCGCCGAGGCTTCCAAAGGTAAGCCGAGTCATATCAGAAATTTCCTTTTTATTCCTGTTTCTAGATTTTTGAAGAGTGGAGGGGGGATTTATTTTCCTTCCTGCAACTTGATGGATAAGATGAAGGATCCTATTCTTTCCGGATTACAGAGTGCAAAAAGGAATCCAGAAACGATGACTGCTTGGACACAGATGATGTTGGCAGTTACGAACTTCTCAGCAATTCATATGCAAGATTGTAGGGTTAGTGTGGGAAGTCCTCTAAAACTTTTGCAGGTCGAAAAAACGGAATTAAGAGACGTATTAGAGGAGCCTCAAAAAAATAAATCGGTCTCTAAAATTAAATTCGGATCTAATGCTAAAAAATGAATGCGATCATTTTGCAGTATATTCGTCGAAGATCTCTCTGAGACTATCTTCCATTTCACGAATATAACGTAGGTCTTTGGTCATTCTCCATAGAGTGATTGAACCGTGATACGCCATCAACACTCTTCTGGAAACATATTGAATATCCATCGTTCTGGAAAATTGTCCGGAAGCTACGGCGCGACTAAGATAATCTCGGATCATCTTAGTCCATTTTTCTGCGATACCTTTTAGAAATTCTGTATATTCAGGATCCGCATCCATAACTTGATTTGCAAAACCTGCAAACGGATCTCCAAAAAATTCATGATGACGGATCTGCCTTTCTTTCAAGATCACCCAAGCTCTTAAAAATTCTTGGACCTCCGGATATCTTTCCATGAGAGAAGCTAAATCAGAAAGAGTCTTTTCTTCTTGGCGAGCAAGGTAGGCGATGCCCAATTCCTTTTTAGAAGGAAAATGATCGTAAAGACTCGCAGCAACTGAACCGGATTCTTGAATAATCTGTCTCATTCCGGTATTGGAGAATCCCTGTTTATAGAAAAGATCTGTCGCAGTGTCTAGAATTCTTTCTCGGACACTGGCCCCGGAATCTCTTTTTTTTCTCTGAGCGGTCATGTGCTTAAATACGTTATTTTTTCAGTATTGCCTTAAAAACCTCGTTTCGTCAATAGAATTTGGGTTTAGCGTATAAAAAACCAGAACGAACGTTCTGTATTTTTTTATTGCCCCGATTTCCCAGGGGTCTAAGCTAGTGTCAGGACGGTTCAAAATGTCGGTAACGGAAAAAGAACAAGTCAGAACAAGATTTTCGGATCTAGATACACAAAGGCATACCACTAGCAGGACTTATGAAGACTCTTGTCTAGGGGATAGATACCGTATCTTAGAAGAAGCGGGCTATTCTTGGAAAAGAATGATCGAAGAATCAGTTCGATTACAAACCGTCGGGGCAGATATACGCTTTCTTGCCCAACAAATGGAAAATACAGAATTATCCATACGTACCAGTTACCGTTCCGGTCAAGACGGACTATTGTCCTTCTCCCAAGAAGTTTTGGATCCAAACGGAAAAGTTGCCGCAGAGATTAGAACATTGGCAAGAACGGAGAAGGATGGGAAACCATTCCAGCTCCTCGCAGCTCAAGATCCCTCCGAAGAAATTCTCTCTTCATTCGAATCTGTACCTTCCTTTTCCGGATCTTGCGAGCGCACACTTGCAGAAAGAGATCTTTTTTTCTGCGAACGAAATCCGTTCGGCGACTACAATCCTTCTCATTATTGGAGACTATTGGAAGAAGGTCGCTGGAATTTTACTGCAGAATGTGGACTGAGCTTGGAAGATCTGGTCGCAATGGACACCACACTTTTCTATATGGGCGGAAAAATACGTTATCGTAAACCTCTTGCTGCAGGAAGAAGAGCCAAGATACAAACCTGGATTCATAGTTTTGATAAAATTTGGAGCCGCATGAGACAAGAAGTCAGCGACTCTGAAACTGGAGAGATCCTGGCAGAATCCATGGACGATCTACTCGTAGTATCCGTAAGCAAGTCCAGGCCTAAAAAACCGGGAGAGGATTTGCTGAAAATATTCGCAAGGGTCACCGAGTTTCCTGAGGGAGCCTCCAAATGAAATATTATCTTATTCTAATGAACGTACCAAATAAAAGGTCTGGAGAAAGACAATGAAACTCGATCAAAAATTGGCGATTTGTACGCCAAGAAGAACTCCCTTCGCTCAAATTGCGAAAGCTTTAGGACCCTATCCTGGCCATCACTTAGGTCGTATAGTGGCTGAAGACATTATTGCAAAGAGTGGAGTTAAAAAAGATCAAATCGACGGAATCGTAGTTGGAGAAGGTTTCTCTAACGCTCCGAACTCCGCGAGAGTGATCGCTAACCTAATCGGACTCAGAGACGAAGTTCCTTCGATCACTGTTTCTAATAACTGTGTATCCGGAATTGAAGCTCTTTCCGAAGCTGCTCGCCGTATCGTTCTTGGAGAAGGTGAACTTTTCCTAGTAATCGGAGAAGAGTCCCAAACTTCTATGCCTTTCGTTGTAAAAAACGCAAGATTGAACAAGAAAGCAGGATCTTTGGATAAACTGAAAAAACTTCTTCCTGACAATCTTCCAGAAGGTGTTGAACTTAGAGACACTCTTGAGGACGGACTCGGTGACGGAGAAACTTCTTACGGAATGCAAGTAACTGCTGAGATCCTTGCTCAGAATTACGAACTTTCTCGCGAGATCACTGACAAATTAGCTTTCGAATCTTTCAAAAGAGCATTAGAAGCTTCTAAAGCAGGAAAATACGCTCCATTCATTATCCCAATGAAAGACGAAGACGGAACTGAGCTTACTATCGATGAGGCAGTTGGACTTCGTGAAGGACTTGTTGAAAATCCAAGCCGTATGGGAAGAGCAATGCTTCTTTTTGAAAACCCTCAAATGAAATTTGATGAGTTCAAAACCAAGTATTCCAAATATCTTAAAAAATCTCACGGACCAACCGTTTCTATCTTCAACGCGAGCCCTCGTTCTGATGGAGCAGCTGGTGTTATCTTAACTACTGTTGAAAAAGCAAAAGCTCTTGGATTAAAGATCGAAGCAGTTCTTTCCGGATGGAAAATGTACGGTGTAGATCCCAACTTGATGGGAATCGGACAAGCTTACGCTACCGAAGCACTTCTTAAAGACACCGGAGTTAAGATCGAAGACGTAGACTACGTTGAGATCCACGAAGCATTTGCAGCTACTGCAGTTGCGGCTCTTGTTCAAATCGAAAAAGATACCGGTTGGAAATGGGAGCAAAAATTCGACGAGAAGAAGATCAACCCTAACGGTGGATCTATCGCTATCGGTCACCCATTCGGAGCTACTGGTATCCGTTTGGTGAGCAACGCGATCATGGACCTTCAAGAAGACCCTAAAGCTAAGAAAGTGGTTCTTACTGCTTGTGCTCACGGTGGAATTGCAGGAGCTATGCTCATCGAAAGATTCGAAGGTTAATTCTTAACTTCTTGAATTGAATGAAACCCTGGAGAAGGAAACTTCTTCGGGGTTTTTTTATACCTAAATATTTTATATGAGTGGGCATCGAAATATTTTGCTTTTAATCTTCCGGGTTTTATGGTCTAAATAGTGTATATGCACCAATGAAAAATTTTCGAAATTATAGTCGGGAGAAAAACGATGAAACTCGAAACTAAACTGGCAATTTGCACACCTTTAAGGACTCCATTCGCACAGATCGCAAAAGGATTAGGGGCCTATCCAGCTCATCATTTAGGAAAGATCGTAGCTGAGAGTATTATCCAAAAAAGTGGGATCAAAAAAGAAGATATAGACGGTGTCGTAGTTGGAGAGGGTTTCCCAAGTTCTCCGAATCCCGCTCGAGTAATCGCAAATCTGATCGGACTAAAGGATGAAATTCCTTCTATCACACTTTCCAATAATTGTGTATCCGGATTAGAGGCTATCTCGGAAGCCGCAAGAAGGATTATCTTGGGAGAAGGAGAAGTATTTCTTGTGATCGGAGAAGAATCCCAGACTGACATGCCTTTTATTGTAAAAAATGCACGTCTTAACAAGAAAACTGGATCATTAGAAAAATTGAATAAACTCTTGCCTGATAGTCTTCCTGAAGGAGTTGAACTTAGAGATACCCTGGAAGATGGTTTAGATGATGGGGAGAACTCTTACGGAATGCAGGTGACTGCAGAGATCCTTGCCCAGAATTACGAATTGTCTCGTGAGATTACGGATAAGGTGGCATTCGAATCATTCAAACGAACTTACGATGCTTCAATGGAGGGAAGATATGAACCCTTTATTATCCCTGTAAAAGACCAAGAAGGAAATATGCTGAAAATTGATGAAGCTGTTGAACTCAGAAAAGGTCTCGTAGAAAATCCAAGTCGTATGGGAAGAGCAATGCTTCTATTCGATAATCCTCAAAGCAAGTTTGAGGACTTTAAGAAAAAATACGGCAAAGATCTGAAGAAAACTCATGGACCAACAGTTTCTATCTTCAATGCAAGTCCTCGTTCCGATGGAGCAGCAGGAGTGATCATCACCACTGTGGAGAAAGCTAAGGCTCTTGGATTAAAGATAGAAGGGTTACTCTCCGGATGGAGAATGAAAGGTGTTCATCCGAACCTGATGGGACTTGGACAAGCAGTTGCCACAGAAGGTTTATTGGAAGATCTACATCTTAAATTAGAAGATATGGATTATGTAGAGATCCATGAAGCTTATGCTTCTACTGCAGTTGCAGCTATGGAACAGCTGAAAATGGATACAGGTTGGGATTGGGAGAAAAGATTTGATGAGAAAAAGATAAATCCTAACGGCGGATCCATTGCAATTGGACACCCTTTCGGAGCCACAGGAGTTCGTTTGGTGAATAACGCGATCATGGATCTACAGGAAGATCCTAAAGCAAATAAGGTGTTACTCACCGCATGTGCTCATGGAGGAATAGCCGGCTCCATGTTGATCGAAAGGTATCAAGCTTAATTCGAAAATGAAGACCCCGAAGGATGAACTCTTTCGGGGTTCTATTACTGGAAGTTCGTTTTACAAACGAATCTAAGAATAAATCGATATTCTACTTTCTTTTCGATTTGATATAAAACGAACAAAATTTCTTACTAGGTATATGACAGAGAAATTCGACGTTTTATCCATACCATTCAACGTACATATCCAACTTTCTAGACCTAAACAGGGAGAAGATGCTCTCTTAGTCATGGAAGACAAACCTATCTACAAAAACCATGTAGGCTCAGGACACGCAGCAGCATTATTCGCTCTCGCAGAAGGAAGTGGAGGGGAGTATTTACTTTCCAAAGTAGCTTCCCTTCCATTCGAGATTATTCCTGTAGTTCGCAAGTCCGAAGTTAAATATAAAAAGCCGGCCCAAGGCAGAGTAGTTTCCAAAGGTGTTATTGATGAAGCAGAATGGTCCGCGTTTATGGCCCAGCTTGAAAAAAAGGGAAGGGCAGGACTTACTGTAGGAGTGGAACTTTTTGACGAAACTCAATCGAATGTAGCAAGCTTCAGTTTCGATTGGTTTATTGCTAAAAAATAAAATCCTTTTAATAAGATCTGATATCGGCCCAAGTAAAGGATACGAAGAATGTATTCCTGCTTGGGCTGTTTTATTATAGAACCGCCAATCTCGCAGCCTCACTTACATCGATGTACCGATCACTTATATTTTAATTATAAAATTATCCAATGACTGATGCTCAATGTTCGAAATAAATTCAAAACTTGTAATGCTTTTTTCGAACGTATGTGTGTGATTACATCTTTTTCAAAAATCGTTTGACCTTCTTTTAATTTCGGTTAACCCACTTTGTGAACTGTGGAGGCAAGGGAAATGAAAAATAAACAAATGAAATTTTTAACCCTAGCAATGACTCTGATATTCATCCTAACCGGTTGTGATCAGAAGTCGGACGACGATAAATTACTAGAGCTGGCTGTTTCTTCTAATGGAGTAAAAGTATCCGGCTCTAATCCTATTCTGAATAGTCTCGCGTTACCTACATCTACTCCTGCGGATGTGTTTTTGGTAGGTGCGGCAAAGACTGATATTACCGGACCATTTGTGCAATCAAGCACTGGATATAATAGTCCTGGTGATCAGATGTCTGGTTTAGCTATGCGACTTTATTCTAGAACCTTCGTGATTGAACGTCCGGGTGGAGCCAGGGTTGCCATTGTTACCAACGATATGATCCATATGTACCAAAGTGTAAAGATGGGTGTCGTTAAAAAATTACAGGCCGACGGTTATGGATCTGCGTTTAATAATGATAATATTCTTCTATTCGCGACCCATACACATTCCGCTCCTTCTAATATTTCTTGGTACACATTATTCAATCTGTTCAACGGAGTGATCGGTTTTGATAAGGTTCACTATAATATAGTAGTGAATGGAATTGCAGACTCCATCAAGGCGGCATATAATAATAGAAGAGAGGCAAGGATCAAATTTGTAGCGGGAAATCTTTCTAACTTTGCGAATAATAGATCCTCTGCTGCGTATGCCTGGAACTTGGATAAAGCAAATTATTCTTCGAATATTAATGAAACAATGAGTTTGCTTCGTTTCGAAGGCACGGATGGTTCTCCGATAGGATTACTGAATTGGTTTGCGGTTCACGGAACTTCTCTTGGAATTACAAATCGTAGGGCACACGGAGATAATAAAGGTTACGCTTCTTACTTAGCGGAAAATACATTTGGTGGAAACTTTGTGGCTGCATTCCCTCAGGGGCCGATGGGAGATGTGAGTCCGAATACTCCTGATCCTTCCGATATTACAAAACCATTTTTAAGACCGAATGACATAGATCCAAGCCTGGATGCTCTGGAAAATCCTATTGTTCATGGAACAAAACAAGGAAGTAGAGCATTAGAATTATATAATGCGGCAACTATCACACTTACCGGGAATATTGGTTATAGACATTCTCATGTAGTTTGGAATAATAAAGTTGCTGTAGATCCGTCCTATATCGGAACCTTCTCCATGCCTTGGGATGTGAACTCGGGAAATACAACCTGTGTGGCTACAATCGGTGGTGGATTTTTGGCAGGAGATGAAGAAGGAGCTCCTGTAGAATTCGCAAAAGAAGGAGAGATCCGAAACAATTTCGTATTCGAGAATGGTGCTTGGGTTAAAAAGAATTATTCTTTGACCAACTTGAGCGGAGCTGCTCAGATTTTAGGATATCTTTGGCCTCTTGCTCAGTTGGCATTGGGTTCCACAAAGTATGAGGCATGTGATAAGGAAAAATTCACTCTTCTTCCAGTGGGAGAAGTGGACACGTTCTGGTTTCCAAATCCTCAAGTTCCTTTTGTTCCAGTAGTTCTTCCATTGCAAGTGATCACTATAGGCAATACTGCGATTGTGGCTTCTCCTTTCGAAGTAACAACGAATGCTGGACGAAGATTGAAAGCAAAGTTAACTACAACTCTTGCTCCTGCGGGAATCTCCAATGTTGTTGTGGGAGCAATGGCGAATGCTTATGCTCAGTATCTAACTACTCGTGAAGAATATTCCGCCCAGAACTTCGAAGGCGGATTCACTGCTTACGGACCGTGGGCAAATGCAGCGTTGATCCAAGAGTTCGATAGGATCGCAAAAGATATAGTTGCGAATCGTTCTACGAGTGCCGGACCCAATCCTCCTGATCTTTCAAACCAACAGTTTATACAAACTTGGTTATCCCAAAACGGTATCGTGAATGATGGAGGGGATTTTGGAAAAGTTCTGACGGATACAAATTCTTCCTACAACAGAACTAAGGATACTGTTATTGTGAAATTCCAAGGTTCACATCCAAGAGTGGTCCAAGATAAAAAACTGGATGGATCCCTTTCTTCTTTTTATGATCCGAATACTTATACGTATTTAGAGATCCAAAAGAAAAACGGAAGCTCTTGGACTACTGTTGCTAACGACAATAATCCGTATACGGCTTATGATTGGGCAAGAACAGGTGGAGATCTTTCCGCTACATCCGAAGTGACTATCACTTGGTTGATCCGTAGTCAACAAGCTGGTACTTATCGGGTCGTATACAACGGTTTGGCGAAACAGTTCTGGGGAATTTTCTGGACTTACAAAAAATTCACCGGCACTTCTAAAGAGTTTGTTTTGCAGTAAAACGATCTTCTTTTAAAAAACCGGTTTATGACCGAAAGAATATCCCGGAAACGGATAGACCTGTTTCCGGGATTCGGATATGATTCCACTATGGCTCTCAAATCCGTTTTGATCTTACTTTCCTTACTGATAGTTTCCTCTTCTCTTTACGCTGCGCCTAAGGCTGTGTATGATTTTACAGTAAAAGATATCAAGGGAAAGGATGTGGCACTTTCCAAATACAAAGGTAAAACTTTACTTATAGTAAACGTTGCCTCTAAATGTGGGTATACCTACCAATACGAAAACTTGGAAAAGGTATACAAGAAATATAAGGAGAAAGGTTTCGAAATCGTCGGCTTTCCTGCGAATAATTTTCTTTCCCAGGAACCTGGTAGCGATGCAGAGATAGAACAATTCTGCAGAGTAAAAAAAGGTGCAACCTTCGACATGATGTCCAAGATCTCAGTCAAGGGAGAAGACCAACATCCTCTTTATACTTATCTTACTTCTAGTTCTCCCGACCCAGGCGATGTGAAATGGAATTTCGAAAAATTCCTGATTTCTCCCGCGGGTAAGATAGTGGCGAGATTTCGTTCCGGAACAGAGCCGGATAGCAAAGAAGTCACGGAACAAATTGAGAAGGTTCTGAAGTAGAGAATCTCACTTTTTATGCGCGCTGTAGGAGTTCCAACAACGATTCAATTATGATGTAGGAGCTCCAACAGCGTTTCAAATCGTAATATAAGAACTCCTACAAATGCTCTTTCAAAAAAGCTAATGTGATTGCCCAGGCCTGAGTGGCAGAAGTTTTATGGTATGCCGCTCTTGCATCACAGAAGAATCCATGCTCTGCTTCCGAAAAAACTAACTCGACAAAATCTTTTCCTGAACTTTTCAGAAGTTCTGAGATAGCTGCTATATGTGTTTGTTTTACGCTTCTATCCTTGCCTGCCCAAACCAAAAGTAATGGCGCGTTTTGTTTGGGAGAATATTCTTCCGAAGTTTGGACGATCCTAGATCCGTAATACGAAATAGCTGCCTTAAAAGTATAAAGTGAGTTTGCAAAAAAGGAAACCCATCCTCCTAAACAATAACCGATACTTGCAATTCTATCCGGAATACTTTTAGGATTTGTTTTGATCCAATCCAAGACAGCGTTTAGATCTGATTGCAAATTTTCAGGAGTCAATTGGCTGAAATGAGGTTTTAGTGCCATGAAGTCTTCGTAACTTCCTGAGAATCCTGGAGGAGCAGTTCTATAATAAAGTTCAGGAGCAACAGCAAGATAACCTTCTTTAGCAAATCGAACCGCAACATCTTTGATATGATCGTTAACTCCAAAAGCTTCTTGTAATACTAAAATGCAAGGAGAAGGGGAAGAATCCGGATAAGCCACGAAAGTTTGCATTTCTCCATTAGCCGTTTTGATAGCAATAGTTTCCGTATTCATTTTCACCTCTTCAAAAGCAGGTAGAATGATCCAATCAGTTGGATCTTTGTCGACCGATTTACAACCTTCTAATACATATTTAAGTTCTTTTCTTTTTTCTTTCGATTTCCAAACTAAGTTTCATGTTGGTTCGTGTTTTTTGGTTACTTCTTCTTTTTCCTTCTTTTTTATTCTCCCAAACTTTTAATCCTGAAATTTATGATTCGAAAAGTAAATCCAAGGTGGAACTTTCGTATATCATCGAAAAGGCGAAAGATGCAGACGTAATTATTTTCGGAGAAGAGCATAATGATAAGATCGGACATGCATGGAAGTTAGAGGCTTTCAGAAAAATTGCCTCCACATATTCTTCACTTCTTTCCTTGGAGATGTTGGAGAAAGATCAGCAAAGATCGGTGGATGAATACTGCAAGGGTGAGATCACTGAAAAAGGATTTTTGAATTCCGGAAAATTTTGGCCGAACTACCAAACGGATTACCACCCAATGGTTTCTTTTGCAAAAGAAAAAAATCTTCCGGTACTTGCGGCTAACGCTCCCAGAAAATACGTAAACCTTGTATCTCACCAAGGATTGGATTCTTTATATAAGATCAGATCTCCTTTCCTTCCGCCAAGATATACTTATAATTTATTCAGACAAAAAGAATATGAAGAACTTTTGTCTGCAATGATCGCAGAACATTCTCCTACAGGATTTTCTCCGGATAAACAAAAGTTTATAGATGCTCAATATGTTTGGGATGCTTCAATGGCCGATTCGATCGCAGAGGCTTACTTTTTATTAAAAAGAAAGATAGTGCACGTGAACGGAAGATTTCATTCTGATAGAAGTTTGGGGCTGACATATAGGCTGAAACAGATGGGCCTCAATGTTTTGACGGTCAGTATTTTCCCAACCGAAGAAGGCAAAAGTTTTCAGGAAGAAGATTGGAAATTGGCGGATTTCCTGGTAATCACCGAAAGAAAACCGGTGCCATAACACTTTCTTGCTTGTAGGGTTAGCGGATCTCTCCGACATTAATAGAGATGTTGGAAACAAAGGTCCGCACTCTTACAGAATCCAAGTTTGAATGCCTTTCTTGCGGAACCATTTCCAGGCTGCCGGAAGGAGTTCCTACAGGGACTGTTTTTAAACTCACTTGTTATCGCTGCGGCCAGAAGGCATTAGTCAAATACGTATCTTCTCCAATTGAAATTATAGAAGAAAAACCATCTCCCAAAGAGGAGATGCCGGCACCACCTGTTGGAGTTCCAACATATCAGGAAAGAGAAAAACCTTTTGTTCGTCCTTCCCAAAAAGAAGTCTCAAAGGATTCTCCGATTGCAGGCTTCTTAGAAAGTATTCAAAGCAAATGGGAAAATTGGAAAGAGTCCTGGTCCAAAAATACTTCTGAAGATCGTCCTTGGTTCCAAAAGGTGAGAACCGAAACCGAATCTCCTACGGCTTTCCATCGTCCGATCAAAACTTTGTCGGAAAGATTATTAGAAAAGGGTAGAAGGTTCCAATTTCCTAAATTTCGCCCGAATATTTGGCTAGTTCTGATCCCACTACCTTTGGCGTTAGTATTTTTGATATTTTTCTGGATGGGAGTTATCCAAAGAGAAGCAGAAGTCCCAGGTCTATTAAGTATTTTTTATATTCATCAGCCGACTGTCATTTACGATAGGGACGGAAGAAAGGTTTCCGAAATTTTCGGAAAGAAGACAAGCAATTTAGAATGGGAAGCCTATCCTGAAAATCTGAAAAGAATGGTTCTTCTTGTAGAAGACCGCAGTTTTTTCTCACATGGCGGGATTCATTATTCTTCAGTGTTACGTGCTTTTTTCGTAAATATAATCAGTCTTAGATTTAAACAGGGTGCTTCTACGATCACTCAACAGTTGGCTCGTATTCTTTTGAATGATCGTGAAAAAAGTTTAGGAAGAAAGTTAAAAGAAGCCCAACTCGCTTATGCTTTGGAATCTTCTTTGGATAAAGAAAAGATCCTATTACATTATATGAATAATGTGTATTTGGGTCATGGTGCTTTTGGATTTGCCAGCGCCTCCGAGTTCTATTTTGGGAAAAAACCGAAAGACTTAAATGTATCTGAGATGATCGTCCTTGCTTCCTTAGCATCTGCACCTAATCGGTTTTCTCCATTAAAAAATCCTGATCTATCTTCCGGCAGAGTCGAAGCTATCTTAAGGTCTTTGGAAAACGATGGTGCATTAAAAGAAGCTCTGAGACCTACGATCCAAGACATCTACCAAACATTCAATACTCGTTCTCCCGGAGAGACAGTGTATGGAAATCGTAAGGATGATTCTCCTTACGTGACTGAACATGTTAGAAAATTTCTCCAAACAATGTATCCTGATACGAATATATATGAAAGTGGAGGATTTTCAGTTTATACCACAATTTCTCAACCGGTTCAGGCCGAATTGCAGAAGGTAGTCAAAACTCATGTTGAAAATCTTTTAAAAAGCGGACAAGTTAGGCGAAATCGTCTTACTGAGATCGGTAAAAACGCTGATGTAAATCCTTTCCGTAATTTAGTAGCAGAACTTTCTCCCGCATTGGAATTATTTATAGATACGGATCGATTTGTAACTGGAGGAGATAGCGGATTGCAGGCCGCTGTCGTAGCAGTTGATCCCCAAACAGGAGATGTTCTTCTTTTGCATGGAGGAACGGAATTTAAATCGGACAACCAATTCCCAAGAGCGACTGGAATGTATAGACAAACCGGATCTACGATCAAACCGATCTTGTATTCAGAAGCGATCGATTCCGGGATTGCAAATCCTGCGACACATATCTTAGATGCACCATTAATTTATAAAAATTCAGTTTCAAATTGGATGCCTGAGAATATCGGAAACCAATACGACGGGGATATTACTCTTAGAGTTGCGCTTGCAAAATCGAAAAACACTGCAGCGGTCCAGATCGCCGAAAAACTAGGATTAGGCGAAATTTCCGCAGCATTCGAAAGATTTTTCTTTCCGGAAGAAAAAGTTTTGAAAAACAGATTTAGACGAGATCTTTCATTGGCATTAGGTTCCTTAGAACTTTCTCCTTTAGAAATGGCTTCCGCATATTCCGCTTTTGCAAACGATGGGAATATTGTCCGACCGCATCTGATCGAAAAAGTTGTAGATAGAGCGGGTAACGTAGTTTACCAAAGAAAGGACCAGGACGAATTCAATTTGAAATGGCCTCAAACTAGAAAAGCGATCACACCTCCGACTGCAGAGATCATGGTAGATCTTCTACATGGAAGCGCAAATCATGCGGGAGTCCGAAACACAGGCTATAGGGGAGAAGTCGCCGGAAAAACAGGAACCACAAACGAGCACAGAGATGCTTGGTTCGTGGGCGTAAGACCGGGAATTTCTATGGCAGTTTGGTTAGGTTATGACTCTCCGGGCTTTGGAATGGGAAGTTCTGCGTTAGGCGGAACAATTGCCGCTCCTTTATGGGGAACCATCGCTAAACTATTCGATTCTGCGGAGTCTGGAGATAAGGAAGAAAGAAAAAAATACCAATACTCTCAAAGAGCAGTGACGATGGAAATCTGCCCTGAATCCGGAAAACTTCCCGGACCGGATTGTCCTAAAAAGACTAGCGAATTATTTCATCCTTCTCATATTCCTGCGGAAACCTGTCCTCTTACCCATAAGTCGGATGCAAAACAGGAGCTTTTGAAGAATGTTTTCTAAAAGAAAGAACGCGGCTCTTTTCTTTCTGGTATTTTCTTTTTTTCCTAGTTTGAGCTTCGCGGTTTCTTATGAAGAAGCTTATGAATTAGAAAAACTTTCGCCTATATTTGCAATTCCATTATACGAAGAAGTAGTTAGATCTTCAGGCGTAGGAGACTTTAAAAAAACTGCATCTTCCAGACTTTATTTTTTATACGAAAAATTTAATAAATACCTTCCTGCTATCCAATACCAAACAAGAGCAGGAAGTTTAAAAAATAAAAAGGGAGAATGGTCATCTCTCGTAAAAACATTATCCGATGGATTGGGAGTCACACCGTTCTCCTTATTAGCAGTTATAAATTCTTGTTCTAAAGAAACTCCCGTATGGGAACCTCCTGAGCCTACCGTTCATCCTGAAACAGGAGAACTGATACAACCGACTCCTCCTGATCCTTATAGAGTATTATCTAAAAAAGAAAATCATTCTTTGATCCGTCTTTGTTATTCTCTTAAAATGAAACAAAGGGATTTTGAAGGATGGGATAATGTATTCTTTTATCTATTCTCCAAAGATGTTCTGACAAAGGACGAAGCTCTTCCACTTTGGGTGGGATCTTCTATACAATCCGGGAAGGGAACACCTTATAAAAGAGTATTCCTTTCCGGAAGATTCAAAGAGTTAAGTAACGAATCAAAATCGGATCTTTTATTTTTATACGCAAAGTTTCTCCGACATAATGGGAAATTCGAATCCAGCACCAGATATTTTCTTACAAGCAGCACCTATGCTTCTTCTAAACGTGGAAAATGGGAGACTGCAAAAAATCTGCTGATCATGGATAGAAAAAAAGAAGCCTGTACGATGATCGGAGATTCTTTTAACTCAGGTGATGAATCCGAAATATTGATGAAGAAGATCTGTCAGTCAGGTAATTGGGATTGGATACAGAACTATTTACCCGCTCTTAAAATTTTAATGAGAGAAAATCCCGATCCAGTATTTGCATATGCACTCGAAGGCGGCGGTAGAGAAGCGATCGATCTATTCTTAAAACAAGTCGGATCCAAAACTACCGACAAAGATGATGATTCTGAAGAAGATTCTGAATCAGCGGATATCCTGAATAAGCTGATCCCTCCAGATAGCAGGAATAAATTTCCTTTCTGGGATGCTCGCGACAAAGAAGCGGATCTTGTAGTTCCAGATAGAGCGAAATATCTGTGCAAAGTGATACGTAGACCATTCTTCGGAACTCCTTCTATCCAACCGCAATTCTGCAAAGAAGTATCTCCAGGGAGTTTGGAAACATTACTTTCTATCGTAGCAGAAGAAGAGGAAGAGGCTAGCTTTGCATTTGCAGATCCCGCTTATCTTCCCCTCTCCATAAAATGGATCTGGAAAAACGGATCGGAATCCGAATCGAATGGGGAGACTGCACCGGTAAAAGTTTTGGGTCCTTCTTCTGAACCTGGTCCTTGGAGCTTAGAATTTATAGTATATCGTAAAGTTCTAAATCGTGCTTATGCAGAGATCCGAATGAAGGATAAATACTTTGTAGTTTCAGTGAAACCTTCTTACGTGATTTGGAATAAAAATTAAGGATTTATCTCTATCTTACTGTTGGACTCCCGCGCGCCAAACATTGCGAATAGATAAAGTATCTGAAATATTCAGAAGTGGATTTCCATCAATTAACAATAGATCCGCTCTTGCTCCTGGAAAAATTTTACCACGATCATTTAAGCTAAATCTTCGCGCAGGAACAGAAGTTGCAGCACGTAAGGCTTCTATAGGTTTGAATCCTGCGGCCACTAACAATTGTAATTCATGATGAAGACTTGCACCGTGGGCAAGTCCTCCTAGATCTGCGATAGGTTCGGAGACATCACTTCCCGCCAATATATCGACACCTTCTTTATGAAGAGCAATTACACTTTCAAAAGAATCTTCCAATTTTCCTTTCGGATAAACGTTCATATTTTTGGAAAGAGCATCTAACCATTCTCTGCTCAACTTGGAACTAACACGTTTATCCGAAACTAATGTACGAGGGCTATTGCCGAAAGCTGTAGAAAGTGTAGTCAATGTAGGCACAATGAAAGCACCGGAAGATTTAATCTTAGCAATTAATTCTTTGTCAGGTTTCTTATCAAAGAACATATGAGCCAATCCGTCTACTCCCGCAGATATTGCTTTGCGTCCTCCAGCAAGAGAAGTAACATGCGCAATTGCCATTTTACCGCGACGATGAGCTGCCTTAACCGAAGCAATTAAAGTGGCATCGTTAATTACGGGAAGTCCAGGAGTACCGACAGTATCTCCATCTTCTATAATGATCTTAATAAAGTCGGAGCCTTCTTCCACTTGTTTGTCTACAAACTTGATTGCTTCTTCCGGAGTGGAAACAAATGGATAACGATAAAATGTTTTTAAGAACCAGTTGCTACTCAACTGCATATATTGTGTTGGATGTCCGCCTGGAGGAGTGATCCCCATACCCGCAGAACGCATGTCTGCAATATCATTTCGATTTGCAAGTTGCCAACGTTCCCAAAACATCCATTGCCCTGTCATTTCAAGTTCAGTCGTCACCCCAAATAGAAGTGCATCATGTAAACCATCTATATCGGTATGAACATGAGAATCTATTAACCCTGGCATCAACATTCCGTTTTTCGCATCTACA
Organism: Leptospira andrefontaineae; assembly: GCF_004770105.1. Lineage (NCBI taxonomy): Bacteria > Pseudomonadati > Spirochaetota > Leptospiria > Leptospirales > Leptospiraceae > Leptospira > Leptospira andrefontaineae. Next base: position 105,220 of record NZ_RQEY01000026.1, read on the forward strand.
ATTATTGCATCTGCAGGAATATCGCCGCCTATAGAATGGATACGATCTCCTTTGATAACCAGAGTCTGATCTTTGATCAGATTTTCTCCGTCGAAAATATTCGCATTGATGATTGCGAACGTCTGCTCTTCGGAGACGGCAGATTTTTTGCAGTCAACCAAAAAGCAGGCAGCGACTATTATCACCGATGCGATAATTGCTTTCATTGCATAGTTATGGAAAGTTTTAGTTCGTAAGTTAAAGTTCATATCCAACATCACTTCAAGATCAATTCTACAATTTCTTCCGGAGATTTATTATTTTGAACGCAGATCTCTTCCAAAGACTTTGAAGGGTCATCTATAATGATATTATTCTTTTTTAAAATATCTGCTGCTTGTTGATAGTCCCCACTCAAAAGTTTGAAAGAGTCGGAAACAGGAGACTTAACGAATTTTTCCAAAATCTGGTCTTCCAGATTCCCGTGCATTTTCCCGCCAATGATAAATGCGATTGAAATAATAAGAATTGTTATACTCGGAAGAAGAAGTTGTTTCTTCTTTGCGTAATTTTTGATGCTGCTCCAATTCATTCGAATATGGAAAATCGCAAACACAACAAAACTTATGCCTAAAAACTCATGAACAACTTTAGTATAATCATCCAATAGATGGAAGAACATCAAGACACCGGTGGTCCCGACGATAAGGAAGATAAAAACTAAATAAGGTGTAATGAATTCTTTTTTGAGTTTCATAGGAAGATCTCTTGGTCTTCATGAGACCTTGGTTGGTCTGAAGGTTCCACAGAATTATCATTTGGGCGACTGCCGCGCTCTACGCTTCAATCAGCAAAGCACCACAAGCGGTGCATTGCCGGATTTCCGCTGCGATCGCTGTCGCGGGGTCATTTCATAATTTGCAGGATTTTATATCAATACAAGGATTTCGATTAAAGAGCCCTCTGCAATGCTCATAATTTTTTTCCCATTTGGGGATGGCATCTGCTAAAGAGAGAGCGCAAAAGTTTTTCCTACTATCTGACACTTCCGGATCGGACAAACAAAAAATGTACATGTCCCTTTCTGCTTGTATATAGTCATACTTCTCTTTGCAATTATGTGCTGGAGAATCAGGGCAATTGTATAAGAAAAATGGAATGATTAGTAAGATGAGCACAAGGGAGATTTGTTTCATTTGGAGCGGATAAATTCGTCGGAAAATCTGAGGAATGCAAGCGATTTTGGAAGTATGACTAAAACAAGGTGGATCAAAATCTAAGACGGATAAAAACGGATTCGCCGTTACGCACTTTGCCATCGTGGCAAAGTTGGCTCCACGGCGTCTTGCTCGCGCCTTCGTCCATCCATGGACTCGGCACGCGTTTGCTTACGCTCTCTACGGATCGCTGCAAACGCTTTCGCTCGCAAGCTTCGAATCCTTCCGGACTTGATTCGTATATTAGGATTTTGTTTTAAGGGGGAAGGGAGAAACTTTTGGGCAGGGAAGGATTCGAACCTTCGAAGGCTGGGCCAGCAGATTTACAGTCTGCCCTCGTTGACCGCTTGAGTACCTACCCGTTGTTGAGAGCCATTATTTTTGCTCAGGGTAGCTGGTCAATCTTATTCGGAAAATGAACGAGCTGCCTATAGGAATCGAACCCACAACCGTCTGATTACAAATCAGATGCTCTACCAATTGAGCTAAGGCAGCGTTCAAAGACATTTTTCGAAATCATTTTGTAGGGTCAATCGATTAAAAAGGATTTTCTCCAGCTTTTGGATATTGTCTTTTGGACAGATGTCTCTTTTTCTGATCAATACTGGAATGACTCTCTCTATCCTATTTTTTTATACAGGGTATTGGTTTCGTTTTAGAAATAACCGGTTGCACAGGACCTTTAATATAGTAGGGATCCTTTTCAATTTGAGCACTGCAATTTATTTGCTCGGCCTAAAATATTTGGGAGAAGGGATAGAGCAGTCCGGCCTTATCGCTACTGTTGATAAAATGTATATAGATATTCACAGAGCGATTGCGGCTATTACCTTGATCTTAATGTTACTCATGGGTTGGTCCGGACTAACTAGAAAAAAAGAATTCCATAGGAAGCTTCATTTTATTTTTCTACCATTATACACACTTGTTTATCTATCGGGACTGTTTTTGTTCCGCTCGAATTAATACCGGAGCTTGCTTACGTGGAAGACACTAAAGAAATCAAAATATTCGCCAATAATATCCGTAAAAACGTGATCAAAATGGTCACTGCGGCAAAATCCGGTCACCCGGGAGGTCCTCTTGGACTTGCGGATATCTATGCTGTATTATATAAAAAGGTCCTAAATCATAAACCAACCGATCCGGATTGGGAAGATAGAGACAGACTTATCCTTTCCAACGGTCACGTATGCGCAGTACGTTATGCTGCTATGGCACAAGCTGGATTTTTTCCTGAGTCCGAACTTCTGACCTTTAGGAACATAAATTCTAAATTACAGGGACATCCTTCTACCCGTTATTTAAAAGGTATCGAAAGTTCTTCCGGATCCTTAGGCCAAGGTCTTTCTGTTGCAGTCGGGATCGCTTTAGGTGCAAGACTTTCTAAAAAAGACTACAAAGTATATGCATGTATCTCTGACGGAGAATGTGGAGAAGGTATGACCTGGGAAGCGGCACAATCCGCAGCTCACTATAAAACCGATAACCTAATCGCGTTTATGGATAAGAACGGGATCCAGATCGACGGATTTACCAAAGACGTGATGAATCTGGAGCCTCTAAACAAAAAGTTTGCTGCATTCGGATGGAATGTTTTAGAAGCAGATGGTCATAATGTTGAATCTATTATCTCTGCTTTCGAAAAGGCAAAATCCCATAAAGGTTCTCCTACAATTATTCTTTTCGAAACGGTACTCGGAAAAGGTGTCTCCTTCATGGAAAATAATCCAGGATGGCATGGAACTCCTCCGAATGCAGAGCAAGAAAAGAAAGCACTAGAAGAACTAGAACAAGTAATCGCTTAATCCTCTTGGGTTAGAGAAAGAAATTTTTCTAACCCGAACATTTCTCTTAACATAACAAAAGTCTCATTCCATTTTTCCGATCACTTAAACAAGTGCGTTCGAAAAAGATGGAAGACATAGTAAATTTATACTGCTCATCCTTTTTTACACAATCATTTCAGATCCGAATTGACTTTCGTTTTTGAAATCAGATTTTATAGATATGCAATCCTCCGATTCTTTCTTCGGTACAGTTCCTTTTCCTCCGGATAAGATCGAGGACAAGTTTTATCAATTAGAGTTTTCTTCTCTTCAGGATAAATCTAGGATCATAAAAGAGATCGCAAGTATGATCCCTTGGCAAGTTAGAGTCCAAGAAGTAGCGGACGAACTAAAAGATCCGACTCTAAGAGTGTTTGCACGTTCAGTAAGTGCAGCAGTTCATTCCGAAAGGATTAGTTATCGTTATTCTATCTTAGCGGAGAAGGGCCATCCAAACCATTACGATGATTTGGAAGAGGGAGTATTCCTGCTTTCTTCCGTCATTGATTCGGACCTTTCTTATTTGGAGTTCAGGACTTATCTGGATAAGATAGCAATCCGGGTCGAAGAGTTGGTCGACTTGAATGAAGACCTCGCTTCTGACGAAGTCAAAGTGCATTTTTTAACCAGAGTCCTCTCCCAGGAAGAAGGTTTCGGCGGAAACCATGATCAATACGAAGATCCGAACAATTCCTATCTTCATAAGGTATTCTCTTCTAAAAAGGGGATCCCAATTTCTCTTTCCGTTATTTATCTGTTAGTGGCTCATAGATTGCAGCTGCCCTTATACGGGGTGAATATGCCTCTGCATTTTCTATTACATTTTGAGTCTTCCGAATTCCAGACCTATATAGATTCTTATCATGGTGGTGTGATGTTAGATCGTTCTACCTGCATTCGTTTTCTAAAAGCGAATGGATTCCAGGCACACGAAAGATATTTCACTCATGCAAGCAGTCTGACAATTCTCAAAAGAATGTTCCGTAACCTGATCCATATCTACCGCAAAAAAGAGGACAGAGATATGGAAAAGATCCTTTCCCGTCATCTTCTCGCCCTGGACAATAAGTGGAAACCTTGACCTAAATTGGTCTGGAACTTCTCTCCTAACGTTCTTTACTGCTTGAGCCAAAAATTCGTTTCTAAATACTGTCGTAACAGGAAACCCGCGTGAAAGCAAAAGGATTGAAGGATCTCTTAGTCCGTAAGTTCGATAAAAAACTAAAAGATATCATAGACGAAGATCTACGCATTCTGGCAGAGATCAAAGAATACACGATCCGTTCTGGTGGAAAGAGGATACGTCCAATTCTACATTATTGCCTTTGTAAAATCCTAGGCTATAAGGGAGATAAATACTCAGATGTTGGTGCAATCGCGGAGTTGATCCATGCTGCCAGCCTACTTCATGACGATGTGGTAGATGAGGCTCAGACCAGAAGAGGGATGCCAAGTGTTCCTTCTAAATTCGGGAACAAAACTTCTATTCTGGCGGGAGATTATCTTCTCGCATGCGGGATTGACCATCTAAACAGTTTAGGTTCTCCAGATCTGATGGACCTGTTCACTACTGTGATCAAAGATCTTTCCGTCAGTGAGCTCATTCAAATGGAATGGGAAAAAAATCCCAAAATTACATTAGATATCTATAATAAAGTCGTATATGGGAAAACTGCATCTCTATTTGGAGCGGTGTCCGAAGCGGCAGGGATTTTGGCAGAAGTTCCTAAAAAGACCAGAAAAAAACTACATGAGTTTGGGATCCGCCTAGGTTCTTTATTCCAAAAACAAGACGATGCGATCGATTATTTCCAAGCCGGCGACCAAACCGGGAAAATCCCTCTAAAAGATTTCCGTAACGGTTTATATACGTATCCTATCTTAAAGTTGCTGGAAATTGCGGACAAGAATGATAAAAAGCTGGCTCATTCTTTATTCTCTAAAGAAGAAAGAAATTCAGATGATGATCTGGTTATTCTTTCCTTATTAAACAGATATAATATTCGAAAAAATTTGAATGAAGAATTTGTGGCAGATGTAGAAGGCTTATTAAGTTTCTTGAAATCTTATCCTGAGTCTAACGAAGGAAATCTTGTTAAAGAACAATTCCGCAAATTGATGGAAGTCTGATTCTTTTATGAAAGGGATAGAAGGCGAAAGAGTCTCTCTCGCCTTCCTTAGCACATAAATAATTATTTTTTGCCGGGTTTTACTTGGACTTTGGAAACTTCTTCCAAGAATTTTTTGATATTCGCTTTTGCAGAATTTTCGTTTGCCAATCTCATTCTTTTCACACCGATGATTGCGTCTCCAACGGTTGCGTCACCGGACTCGTCGATCAAGAACTCCTTAATTACGTCTGCACCTTTTGAAAGAGTATATTTGATTTTGGTTTTTACTGTAAAAGTTGTTCCAAACATAGGTTGATCTAAGTCTAGGATCTCGATTTTAAGGCTCCAGTTATTTCCGAATTGTTCTTCTAATGTTTCGAAAAGAGCGGCCGATTTAACGGATTCTTTTACGGCAGCGGTAAATTCTTCATCGGAGACTTTTGACATCCAGAAAGGTAATGTGGTTTTTCCACCTACCGATTCGTTAATGTAAATTTTATCTCCGACTTTTTTGGGTGCTTTATAGTCCGTTACTAACATCCCTTCTCTTGTAGCAGGGAATGCGCAGTTGAAGATAACTAAAGCGAAAGCTCCCAGGAAAACGATTGCTCGATTCATTTTTTGTCCTTATTGGGGTTAATTTAGAGTAGTATAATTTTCTAAAGCACGTAACGGTCAAATATTTTAGAAATAAGGAATGAATTGCTTTATAAGTATATAAATAAGTTCCCCTTATCCCATTTGGGGTAATTGGAGAAAGATACGAACATAAAAAAGCCGCGAGTGAACCCGCGGCTTTTCTTTTAGCTCTTTATGCTAAACTTTGATCACTGACTAGTAGTAGAAGAACCTGACGGAATCGCATTACTTGTACAGTTAATATCACCTTTGATAGAAACAGTAGGACCATTTGCAGTATTCGTATTATAACATTTTAAACCATCTTGTGTATAACACATACTGGAGGAAGTAGCCGAAGTACAATTGATAAAGTCCGTAGTATAACATTGGGTCAAAGCTAGACCTGCAGATCCGGTATTTACTTTGTTTCCTACTAAATCCAAGGTAACTGTTAAGTAGGAGAGGGCTTGGGTACTAGAAGTTCCAGTATCCACAGGTACTCCACTTCCCCCCCAGAAAATTTTTCCGTAGTTAGCAACGACCGGTGCCACTCCCAAAGCAGGAAGTCCAGAGAAGGAAAATCCTTGCTGCGCATCCACTGTCCCTTGGTTTTGAGTAGCATCGTAAACAAATTTCAAGGTTACGAAAGCTCCTGTAGTAAAATACATCCTTGAGTTGATTGTAAATAAATTGGTGGTGGAACCTGTACTTGTAGTGGTTCCGGTAGTAGTTCCGGTTCCGGAACTTGAATACGGAGTTGCAGTTCCACAGTTCGAAGTTTTATCCTTATCAATTTCTCCCTGGATGGGGAAGGTGGAACCGTCGGTTCCAGTAACAGTAAGATCTACTTTATTAGTATCACCAGTATTGCAGGATATGAGCACTGCGACCGTGGCGATTAGGCCGATAAATGCAGGGAATAATTTGGAAATAAACGGTTTGGAGAACGCCATAATTCTAATATCTATCTTCGGAAAATCATGGTCAAGAATGAAATCTTGGGAACGAAAACTCGACCAGCTGGGCCTTAGACCCTGAAAACTATCCGGAAGGTTCCGCCATTGAGTTGACTTACGTTCTATTTTAGTTTTCGATCGTCCTCCTGATGAACGTAAGGGCCGAATCTTATTCAGATTATAAACCAGGTGTTTTAGAAAAATGGGGCATTAAAATTCTCCGGAATTATGTCAATGAGGAGAAGGAAGAAGAAAAAACTCTTGGACCAAGCCCTGACTTCTTCCCCAAAAGTACTAGGATTATACGTTGGGCTTCTTTCTTAGGATTGCAGATCGGATTTTGGACTACCTATTTTATCATCTTAGTAGAGAAATTTTTTCCTGAATCGCCTGAAGTATTCTCTCCAGAATTTATCGAAAAATGGAGCTATGCAGGAGCGGCACTCGCTATCGGGACAATCATAGAATTTTATCTTCTTTATAAATTAGGACTATGGGCCGCGTATAAACTCACAAAACTTTCAGGCATTCAATTGGAAGAAGATCCTGATCTTGTAACTGGAAACGCAAATCTACTTTCTAGAATGGCGCTGGAAATTCCGGATCCTGATTTAAAACTTCTAGGAATAGATCCACTAAGGCTCACGGATAAAAGAAGTTTGCTGATAAGAACATTCTTCTATAAAACAAAAGTTTTACTTTCTAACTTAATCGCAAAGATAGTCCTCCGAAAAATTTTAGCGAGAAATTCTTTACGTGTCTATGCAGACTATGTGGCTGCTCCTATCACTGCGATCTGGGACGGAGTAGTCATGTATTTGATCTTAAAAGAGCTTAGGATTAGATTACTTTCCAGGATCATTGCAAAAGAAGTCACAGACGAAATATTAAAAAATAGGGATAAACTTAGTAAAGAAGGGAAGATTGCATTTTTAGCCGCGGTCGGGAACTCAGTAGTATTCACCCAAATATTCCATCCTAATCTGGAATATATGTTGATCAAAATGCATAAAGGATTCGGTTTAAATTCTCATGATGGATCTTTGGACGATCTGGATACATTCGGAAGTTTGGTCTCCCAATTATCCAAGGAAGAAAAGAAGGCATGCTTGCGGTTATTATGTATCGCATGTTCCTTCGACGGAAAACTTTCTTCGTTCGAAACAAAACATATTAAACGAATTCTGGGAGAAGAAGCAAAAGAGAATTTAGACTCAATTCGAATTCTTTCCGAGTATATCCGAAAAGGGAATTTAGAAGCTTGCAGAGAAAGGAGTCGCTTATTTTCCTAGAAGACGGACTAGGTAGATCGATTTAGCCAAGGGAGAATTCGAGTTTGAAAATTTATCACTATGACTCAATTCCAGATGTAAAAGAAATAGGAGATGGAATTTTTAAAACGGAGATCCCTCAGCCGTTTTATGCACCCAATAATATTTATATCCTTCCCGATGGAGAACCTGCACTTATAGATTCAGGTTATCTTGCTAATTTGGGAATGCTCCAAAGAGCACTTCGTAAAATCGGACTTAGTTTAAATAAGATCAAACATATCTTTTATACTCATAATCATTTGGATCATCTTAGTGCAGTTCTCACGATCCGTTATTATACTGATGCAAAACTATATGCGATGAAAGGAATGGCGTCCGGGATCGGAAACTATTTGGAACATGTGGAAATGTTCAATAGAGCGTCCAAACGTTTGGTGTACAAAGGTCATAGGGTTCCGGAAGATCGCAAAAGGGAACTAGCAAGGATAGAAGAAGGAAATCTAAACTTAAGAAATACATTAAGTAGAGGAACTCGTATCGACCCTGTTTTAAAATTTGATATAGAATTAGAAGAAGGAGACGTGATCCACGCCGGCGGAAGAGATATAGGTTTTTTACATACTCCAGGCCATAATCTTTGGCATCTTACTCCTTATATCTTGGAGGAGAATATATTTTTCACGGGCGATCTCGTCCTACAAAACATATCTTCCATATATGCTGAGATAGACGGAAACCTAGAAGATTATTATCGTTCCTTAGAAAGAATTTCAAAGATGAGTATTCGTAGATTATTACCTGCCCATGGACCGGAGCCTGAATCCCCTCAAAAGGCAATTAAACTTCTTCATAAAACATTGCAGATCTTAGAAAGAGGTGTGATCCGTAGGCTTAAGGAAAAAGAATACGATCTTTCTTCCTTAACTTTGGAAGCAATGGGGGAGAAGGTCGCTAATTCAGGATATTATAATACTGCGATGGCCATCTTACATTCTATGGTTCGTAAGTTTATAGATAAGGGTTGGGTGGAAATTATAGAAACGGAACCACCTTACGAAACTTACCGCTGGATCGCGGAGTCAGAGGCACACAGTTAAATTTCAGGTATAACTTCTCCGAAAAATCGTGTTTCTTTGATCTTTAAATTATAGGCTTTGATAAACAAAAGTTCTAGGTTGACCACATCTTCTTTATTATATTTTAAAAGAAGATCCAATGCGTCTTGGTCATCGTACTGAACATACTGCCACCATAATCGAACTGCGTCTGCACCATTGACCTCATAAGGAAGATCCCTTTTAATACCTAAGGCCTTTTCGCAACCTTTCAAACCACCTTTGATCCCGAGACTCCTAAGAATATACATTAGATCCAAATGACGGTTCTTGAATTTTTTGCTGAATTCTCTTTCTAAAAAAGGAACATCGAATGCTGCACCGTTATAAGTTACAAAAACATGAGAAGAAGAAAGTTCTTCCGGAAAATCATCCATATTCCTTCCTCTAAGATATGTTTTGAAATCTTTACCATCGTAAGTTCCTACAACAGTTACAAAGTCACCACTTCCTAAACCGGAAGTTTCAATATCTAAGTAGAGAAGATTTTCCCTGATGATAGGGAATAGTCTCCATTTTTGTTGGCTTGGTAGAGCGAAGAAAAAATAATCCCAATTCTTTCTATTCATTTCCTTTCTGGAAAAATCCAAAGAGTCCAAAAGTAATCTGGAATGCATATCGGATGGGGATTTTACTTTTTCTTTTAATACTTCCCTGAATTCGTCCCAATGAAGAATTCCTTGGTCCCAGAGTTTTCCCTCTTCGATCACGTCGATGCCGGGGAGATGGCAGAATGTATGTTCTAGCAAAGATCCCCCTTGGTGTGCTAACCCTTAGTTTTGAAAAACGCCTTTTTTCCTACAAGGAAGAATAACGTGAATGCCAGAATAGTATAAAGATAAAATGGAAGATTTCCCCATTCTGAATAGAATGTATTTCCTCCATTTTTCAATTTTGTCGCAGGAAGTAAAAAGGATCTGGTGTCCTTCTCTCCATATCTTGTCGCGTGATTTAAACTTCTACCGTAAGGATCTACCGCAAATGAAATTCCTGTGACTGCCGGGCGCACAAATGTGAGCCCGAATTCTATTGCTCTAAATCGGACCGCTCCTCCATGTTGCCAAGCTTCTACTTGGGAAGAGAACCAGGAATCATTGGTTGGATTTACAAAAAACGTAAACGTATCCTTGGATGCAAATTTTACGGATTCTCTAACTAAATCGGGAAACATCGCCTCATAACAGATCAAAGGTAGGATCTGATACGAAACATTTTCTTCTTTGCCGGAGCTAGTTAAAATTGGACGAAAATGATCCGGATTTTGGATCAAAGGAGTTTCTTCTTCCGTAGGCAAAGAAGGAATTCTTTCTCTTCTAAAAGAACGAATCCCTAGAAGAGGTTTAGGATCTCCTCCTGTAATATAAAAGGAAGTTTCCTTAAACAATTTTCTTAGAAAAGGGAATGTAGATTCGAAAGGAATATATTCTCCGAACGCGAGTAATCTTCTTTTGTCATAACGTTCCACTTCTCCATTGGAAGAAGAAAGAAGTGTTACCTGGTTTTTTAAACCTTCTGGGAAACGATTCAATTCATTGTATAAAATATCTGCGCCGGTCTTATACGTTAGATACATTAAAGCGCCATGGAATGTAGAAGAATACACTCCTTGTCCCAGATTTTCATTCGGAATAGTTCCGTGAAATGGAACAGCTGACTCAGGTAAGAATAAAAGATCAGGAGGTGGAGAAGTTTCCAAAGAAGAACGAAGACCTAACTCAAGACTAGTGCTGATCGTTTGTCCTACGAATTCCGGATTTTCAGCCAATTCTCTTTTGCCGGGAGATGTATTTGGTTGTATTAGGACCCCTGAGAGTTTTAAGATCCCATCTTCTATGGCAGGAGTGGAATTTGGAACAGTATAATCAGGAGCGGAATAAAGTCTAAAACCACCCAAGGTCCAAACAATTCCGAAAATGAGGATCCCTGCAATCCCGTATCTTTTTAATGCAGGGTTTTTGATCAATACTAAGGAAGAACTTCCTAGGAGTAGAAAAAATCCTACTCCAAATATTCCGGTCCAGGATGCTACTTGCGAAAAAGAAAGATTTCCTTCCGCTAAATTTCCCCAGTACCATGGGAAAAGTTGAGGCATAATCAGATCTGATAGAACTCCCCAAATAGGAAAAATCACCCAGCCGAATAGAGTAAGTTTCTCGGGAGAATTAATGTATTTATTATATAAGAATAAACTAAAATTCCATCCCAAGTAAAAGATGATCAGTTTAAAATGGGAGAAGATCCCATACACTAGAAATAAAGTCCAGGAAATGCTCGCGCCTGCTCCCGAAATTGCGGAAATAGAGGAAGGAATCCAAAAAAATACGATTAAATTGATAGTCTGAGAAAGCCCTAAAAGCCAGAAAATCGCAGATCTAAGTTTCCATTCTCTTAATTCTAAAAATAGAATATATGCACAGAATGCGGATAGCCCTCCCGCCGGAAAAAACTCGAAGGGCTCCATTCCGAAAAGGATTCCGGACGCAATTCCGATCAGGCATAAAAATGGACGGATCGGATTTCTGGAGAACCGGATCATTTACCTTGCAAACGTCTTTGGTCTTCTTCTAAGGCCTTTCTTCTTGCGTAAGCCTCCGCTTCTTCTTGGCCTAAAATTTTAACTCTGATCTCATTTAGAGCTTTATCTCTCTCTTCAGGTCTTGCAGTCGGATGAGCCTTAAGCCAATTCTGTTCTTCTTGTGCGGTTTGCTCTTCCTTCTTCTTTTCCGCGTCTATTTCTTTTAGGACTTTTTCGATCCTATCGGCTCCGTCCTTACCGAAATATTTTTCTCGGATCGCACGAACCTGAGGATCTTTTTCTGCGGCAGATAATTTATTCAGGTCTGCTTCTTTAAAATAAAGTTCAGTTTCGTATTTATTGAACTTAGGCTCTCTTTTATAGATCGTATTATAATAATTTCCGTAAACTCCCTTACGATATTCTTCATATCTTGCGAGCTTTTTATCTCCGGAAAGATTTTTGACTTCGTTTAAGAATTGATCGTATCCGAATTGGAACTCCTTCTCCGCTTCTTCCAATCCGAAGATCAGCTTAGCATCTTGGTCGGAAAAAAGTTCTCTTCTCTTCTTCTTTATGATTTCGTAAATTTCTTCCTGGCTTTTGCCTCTAGGTTGTTCGAATTCTCTTAATACGATCTCGTAAGAAAGATACTTTCTAAAAAGACCGACGAGTCTTTCCCCATCTGCTCCGGGATATTGTTCCAAGATGAAAGCTTTTACTATTTCGTTACACTGTTCCGGAGTATAATCCGCGGGACATTTCCTTCTTAATTCCCAAAGAGAAGATACAAGATCTAATTCACCATTCGCAGCATATTTCAGTATCTCGTCGTAGCTTAACCATTGGCCGTCTTTATATAATTCGCGAGAAGTGGCCATGATCTCCGGATTAATGATCCATTCTCCATTCTCGTTTTGGGTCACAGTAAAGCCTGGAGAGTCTCCTCCATCAAAACCGAATTCTTTGCCGGTCGAGCCGGGTTCCCAAAGAAGGAATACGATCAATACTATAAGGATTAAAAAACCAGAGGCAAAAAGCCAGATTTTCGGGGGGATTTCTTTTAAACGTTCTAACATTTGAAATATTTACCGGTTGGAAAGCATTGAAGGTATTGATCGGGCACGAGAAGGCAAGAGTTTTTACGGAAAATAAATTGGCGATTCAGGTCCTTTTTTAAAAGATTCCTTCATGTCTCTTCCTATTCTTTTTTATCCGGAAGGAACCGTCGGGGCTTCGGAAATTTTTTCTCATTTCCGGAATTTGGATATTAGATCCTATCCAGCCAAATCTCCGGAAGAGATCGAAAAGTTTAAACCTACTATCTTAATTGCAAACACTAGACTGAAGGTGAATCAAGATACATGTCGTACATTTCCTAGTGTGAAAATTTTTGCAACAGTGAGTTCCGGAACAGACCATGTGAATTTTTCGGATCTAAAAAAAGAGTCCAGAGTATTCATTAATTCTCCTGGAAGCAATGCAGGCTCGGTTGCTGAATATTGTTGGGTATCTTTACTTCATTTTTTTTCGGAAGAAGAACTTAAAAAGAAGAATGTTGGTATCATCGGCTTCGGAAATACGGGCAAAAAATTTGCTAAAATTCTAGAAGAGAAGAAGGTCCCCTATATCTATAACGACCCATTTATCAAGGATCGTTCCGTTCCTTTGGATGAAATATTAAAATGTTCCATAGTAAGTCTTCATGTTCCTCTTACTACCAATGGTCCTTATCCTACATTGAACCTACTCGACAAAGATAAAATTTCTAAATTGAAAGAAGGTACACTTCTTCAGAATACAAGTAGGGGAGAGGTTTGGTCGGAAGAAACATTCCAAACAATTTTAGATAGGACCGATCTGCACAAGGTAATGGATGTATTTTATCCGGAGCCTCCTAAGGGGAAAATCGCAGAACAAATGGCGAGTTTAGAAAATTCAATTTTCACTCCTCATATTGCAGGTTATAGCCAACTGGGAAGATTACTCGGTACCTATAGACTTGCTGAGAAGTTATGCATTCTATATAAAGAGAATAAACTTCCTCCACTTTCCGAATTTTTAAAAACGAATCAACCAATCTCTACGGAAACTTTTTTAAAAGAAGAAGATCTGAAATTGAGAGAGTCTTGGAAGAATGCAGACTGGGAATATTTTGAAAGAAGAAGGAATTCTTACCCCGCCAGAAAAGACCTGGGACTTGCGGATCTAGATTAAAAAAGCCTGCAGGTGTTTCAGGAAAAAAATAACTATTTTACCAAAGCCTTCTCGCTCGGAAACAAAAGGTATTTAGGTCTTGTTTTAGCAAGAATATCATCGATTACGAAAACTTCCCTCGTACCTCTTTTTCTTTCGAAAGGTGCTTCATATAAAAATCCTAAGAATACAAGTTCGGAATTTTGATGAGTTACTAGATCATCTTGTCTCACTTTACGAGTGATATCTAAAGATAAAATTTTCCAGCCTGAAAAATTGAAATGTGTGAGTAGTATCTTTTTCTGATCCAAGCTAGAATCCCTAACTAAAATAAAAAGAGAACCTCCACCATCATTTGCATATACATGGAACTTGAACTCTTTTACAAATTCTTTGGAAGACCAAGGCTTCTTGAATAAGATTTGGAAGGATTGGTTTTTTTCCGCAGTTAACTCTACATATAAAGATTTTTCGGATTCTCTTTCCGGAGTTCTAAATACGGTTGAGATCCTTACTTCAGGAGTAAAATCAGGGCCCAGTTTTGCTTTTACGTTTTCTTCTCCGAAGATCTCCGTTTCAAAATCTTGGACCACGTATTCTTTATAAATTCCGGAAAGATCTTTGGATAAGATTGGGCCAGTTAGGATAAAAATCCAAATGAGTATCATTATGGAAAAAATCTGTCCCATGTTTTTTATTTCGGCCAGATTCTCAAAAAAAACTACCATCTCCTTTATTTTCCTAAGATCCATTTCTCTAAAAACTTGATGGTGTATCCCTCTTTCCGAGAATTAGTACTATGGATCCTTCGGAAGATTCTTATTTCCCAACTCAATTAGATTTCGGAGACGCATTCCGTTCTGCTTTTCATGAGTTTTTCGGAGATGAAAAAGATTTACAATACGAATTGTATGATCTAAAATCCGAAGGGTCGGGGCCAAAAGCAAAATGGGCTACCTTCTCCATTCGAAATCCATTAGGTGGTCGATCTATTGTTTTTAGATTCGATCCTGATTCCGGGACCTTCTACGCTATGTTAAAAGTACAGGTGATCCCCGGGGAAGAAGATTGGAGTCTGGATTCTTTCTTTCAGAAAAATGGTTTTTCTGAGATTGGTTCTGTAGAAGTGCAAAACATGGCAGGAGAATGGCTCTTTCATTCTTTAGCCAGACACTATTTGGGGATTATTTTCAGTCATTGCCCCCGAATTCTAGAGCCTGATTATAAGTTGGATCTCTAAACTAATCCGGAACATAACCAATAATATTCGGGCAAATAGGCGATTTGTGACCCAAAAAAGATGGGAAAGATTTCGAGTAAATTTGTTATTAAGTAAAAGGCCCGGGCATGAAACGTATCGTTCTATTACTCAGTATCTTTCAGATCTTATATTGTAACCAAGCTAAGGAAGTGAATATAGACGCTTCCCAATCCTTAGTAGGTCTCGGCTTGGATCTGACATTCTCCAACCAACTCCAACCGACGGATACTGGGGCTGAGTTTGTAGCCGTGGGTCTTGTTTGCTCTTTATGGACAAGTAAAGATGGAACTACTTGGACTGCGACCTCTTCCGCCTTTCCGGATTGCTCCGGCGGAGAATTATACTCGGTCGCATATGGGAACGGTTTATTTGTAGCTGTAGGTACACTTAGTGCTGCTTTTACAACCAGAACGAATAATTGCGGACTTTGGACTAGCGCAGATGCAGCTACCTGGACTAGGATCCCTTGTCCGAATTCTGCTACATATCCTACCCCAGGAAATCTACCATTGCGCACCATTACTTATGGCTCAGTTGGGGGGGTGAATAAATTCATCGCAACAGGTTCCAAATTTGTCTACGGTGACGGAGGAAAGGCTTATCTTATCCAAAGTTTGGATGGAGTTACATGGACAGTAATGGAAGATGTCGCAGGACCAGATTATGGGTCTGTTGATGCTTCTTGTTTGATTGCATTTCATAATAATATAATGTATTGTTCCCTGGAAGTGGGGTCCTATACCGCTTTTATAAGATATAATCCTGCAGCCTCCATTAATGCTCGGGAATCATTTCCACCAGCGGGTAGTTCCCTGGAATCGATGCTGTGGAATCCTCCGACAGCATCTCCTTACGAAATGACTACATTTCAATTTTTCAGATCACGCTCAAATGACTTCTATGTGGTTGGGACTAGATCAGGTGATTCTGTATCTGTGAGTTCCAAAATGAACTCTAACGGAACATGGCCTGCTTCTGTAGCTACAGGTTTCGGAACAAATAATAGACCAAACGGTTTTGCAAGCGATGAGTCCGGAAATATCTACACTTTCGGATATAACTGCAAGTGGGCCTATTCTTCTAACCAAGGAACTTCTTGGACTTCAATAAATGCTCTGGATACTTGTGGAGGCTCGAGCGGATACAATGACTGGATGTCCGCGGTGTATAGCTCAAAACTAAATCGGATCGTAGTAGTTGGGGATTCAGGTTCTATTGGTACTACAGGGGTTTCTCCGACTCTAAGTAGCGATTGGACATACTTGCAAGTTCCCGGTATCACTCTTGGAATTAATTCAGTAACTAGCAGAAATAAGTAAGATTTGCAAAACCTAGATCTAAAATAAATCTGGGAAGAAGATGGACCCAATTCTAATTATAGTAATCGTATCCGGATTTTTCGTAGGGATCGTGTACGGACTCTGGATCAAAAAAAGACATAAAGACATAAAGAATTAAAATAATCTGATATAGTTCCGCATCCCTCACTTAAGGGATTATAAAATTTTTTTGAAAATGTAAGTCCTAGATCATTCGTTTGTTCTCTAATATATAGAGATGAAGAACAAAAGATTCGAATTGAAACTTTGGAAATTCTATCGGATGATCAGACCGCTGATGGCGATCTTGATTTCATTAGCGTTCTTGTTAGTGAGTATTTATCTTCCGATCAAGGTTTGAAAATTTTCATCTAAGAAGATTCATTTAAATTTCGCAGTTATCCTGAGGAAGGAATAACATAGATTTAAGAAATACTTTCAGGACTTCTCTGCCTACAGTCTGCAAAGCCCTTTTATTAGAAATATCCGACTGTATCTGCAAACCGTCAAAAAGCGCGAGTAGAGTCCTTGCAGAAAGTTCGGGAGAAAGATCCGCTTTGATCTTACCATTTTCCTGAGATTCTTTAATGGTCTTAGCGAAAAGTTTTTCCAAAGAATCATAAAAACTTAATATTTCTTTTTCCATTGCGCCACAGGCTGTTGCTTCCGCAAACAAACGAGGGCTACAATTTCCCTCAACTGCCAGACGATTCGCGAGTCTTTCTAAATATTCCACTAAGCGGAGGTGAGGAGGAAGTGCTTTTACTTCAGGTTCTTCGAATCCGAATCTTTCCCATGACAAAAAGTTTTGGATAAGAGTATCTCTGATCTCTTCTTTACTTTCGAAATGAAAATAGATCCCACCTTTTGTAAGGCCGGCAGCATCCGCAATATCCTGGACGGAGGTCCTTTCGAAACCCTTACTAAAGAAACATTGCATAGCAGCCTGAAGGATGGATTCCTTTCGGACCTCCTCCGGCATTTTTTTCCAGCCAGGTTTTGCTTTGCTGAGTTTCATTCCTTGCCCTCTGTTTCTATCTATTTCCTTCGCCCGTCAAACGAATTCTCCAAATTTCCTAAAAATAAATACCAACCGGTAGGAATTTTTATTGACTCACCCAGTCAAATAAATACCGAATGGTAGGAAATTAATTGAGTGAGAATTTTATGATCCAGGCATTATCAAAGGAAGGAATTTCATCCGAACTAAAACTTCCAAACGGCCAAATACTCAAAAACAGAATTGTTAAAGCATCTATGGAAGAAGGTCTTTCGGATAAGGAATTCCTTCCTAGCCAAAGATTATTCAAACTTTATGAAAGATGGTCCAAATCAGGTGCGGGCCTTCTTCTTACTGGAAACGTAATGGTGGACCTGAATGGACTTACCGGTCCGGGCAATGTGATCTTAAGAAAGGATATGGATCTTTCTTCTCTCAAAAAATGGGCAGAGATTGGGCAATCAGGCGGTTCCAAAATTTGGATGCAGATCAATCATCCTGGAAGACAAACATTCAGTTTTGTGAATGAAACGCCTGTTGCTCCTTCCCCGATAAAAGTGCATATACCTGGAAGAATGTTCGCGAAAGTTTTTGGAGAACCAAGAGCATTAAGCGGAGAAGAGATCAAAGTCCTCATCCAAAAGTTCATAGATGCTGCAGTTATAGCTGAAAAAGCGGGATTCAATGGGGTAGAAGTCCATTCTGCCCATGGTTATTTATTAAACCAATTCCTTTCCCCAATGACCAATATTAGAAAAGATGAATGGGGTGGCTCTTTAGAAAATCGAGCCAGATTTCTTTTAGAAGTTTTGAAAGGGATCAAAGCAGCTGTTCGATCCGATTTCGGAATTGGAGTTAAATTGAATTCTGCGGACTTCCAAGGTGGAGGTTTCCAAGAAGAAGATTCTATCCAAGTGATAAAAATGCTCGAGCCGATCGGATTGGATCTTTTGGAAATTTCAGGAGGGAATTACGAATCTCCTGCAATGCAAGGAACAGGTACAAACAAAAGAGAAGCTTACTTTTTAGATTTTGCTAAGAAGGCAAAAGAGATAACCAAGATCCCTCTATTAGTTACCGGAGGATTCAGGACTAAGTCCGTAATGGAAGAAGCTATACTTTCTAAAGAGGCAGACTTAGTAGGGATAGCTGCACCGTTTGCATTTCATCCTACATTCGTAAACGGATTACTTTCCGGGAAAATAGAAAAGGTCTCCGTAGAAATACCTAAACTTTCAAACCCAGCATTAAATTCACTTTCTAAGATGTCCGCTATCCGTCTTCAGTTCAGAAGAATGGGAGAAGGAAAAGAACCTAGGCTACCGGGCTCTTTGATTTGGAATATGATCGCCGATCAAGTTAGAGGAAGACGTAACGTTAAAAATTATAAGAGTCTGCTTCGCAGACTCTTGAAGCCTGCGTAGCAGACTATAGAAAATTTTTGGAACGAATTTCTTTAAAGCGGATCGTATACTGAAACGACTTGATCCATTGAATAGCAAACCTTAAACCGTCCGTCGGGGTATCCGACGGACTTTTTTTTATTTATTTTCTGGAGAGAGAATTCTCTTGTACTTTTGCTCCTAACATCAAAGGAGATTCTTTTAATAAGAAAGAAAGAGCTAAGTTCAATACAGCCAAGCCTATGAATATTTTTAAGAATAGGTCTATTCCTAAAAAGTTCAGACCTAAAATAAAGAAGATCCCGGAAATCTGACCGATCCAAAGTAAAAGTCCTTGCGAAGAAGATTCAGGCGCAGGGGAGGTGATCTCCGCACAATATTGGAATCCGATTGGTGCGCCAATTCCGAGCAAGAAGAATCCGATCAAGAATGCTCCAGTTAGAACTAATGTATAATCATTCGCTAAAGAGAATAATAACAGTCCAGGCAAAAATCCAGCCATTGAGATCACTAAGAAAGGTTGTCTTTTTCCAACCTTATCTGAGATCAATGGGACAAAGACACCTGCGATAATTCCCGACATTAACATCATTCCAGCAATTTCTCCGGACTGGGTCATGTTGAGTTGTTTTGTTTCGCAGATCTGATCTATACAAGTGCTGACAGCATTAAATACTCCTAATCCAATCAGGAATAAAAGTAAGGACTTTCTCATGTCCTTTTGGTTTAAGATATGTTTCAAACCTTCGAATACTTTAAATTTAGAATCTTGTAATTTCGAATTGTCCGGAGCAGTCGGTGGCTTCTCTCTGAAGAATGCCAAGAATATTACAGCGCCTACCATAGCTACTAATCCGTAATTCAAAAGAATTCCCGGGATTTCTTGAGGATTCGGATTCGCTTCTCCTAACATTCTAGGAGTGATTGCCATTACTAAAATAATACCTACAAATTGAGCCAATGTTCCGATTGCAACAGCGGTAGCCCTTTCGGTAATTGGGAACCATTGTACGCTTACTTTTGTGACTGCGTTTAATATGAAAGGTTGTGCGATTGCTAAACCGATTTGTGATGCGATCACTATGCTGAAATTATCTGCATAAACTCCTTTGCTTAAGGAGAAAATTCCTGTGAGAGCGGCACCAACTCCGACTCCGATCTTAATTCCGTAAGTATCTATTATGTAAGAAGCAGGGATTGCCATTAATACGAATACTCCCATGAAGATGAGAGAGAGAAGATCTATTTGAAGGCTTGATACATCGTAAAATACTTTAGCCTCTCTGGCTATAGGCGCAAAAGTCAGCCATTGGATTTGGATAATCGCCGTAATTAGAGCGTATAGACCAAGAATCACCCATCTGTAGCCGTATACCTTTACTTGGTTTTCTCGCATAGAAAGCCCCGTTTTTTATTTTAATAGTGAAAGATAATAATTCGCATCACTTAGGTCCGAGGAAGTCATCACTTATATGCTCGGAAGTAACAATGACAGTATAAGAGGTATATGTTCTAGTTCCAAGCAAATTATAATTTTGGAATAGGAAGTACCTTTGATTTTAGATTCTAATTATAACGATCTCAATATTATGCGAATAAATGATTTTGTGAAATGTAAGACGCATATAAGTACAGGGTAATTCGGTCCTATAATCCCGTTCTTTTTTACATAGGTACAAGTTTGCTTTGTATTATAGTACTTTAAGAAATAAGAAAGTTGTAAGTTCCGATTTTTGATCAAGGACCGACTTCTTAAATTCGGACGTTCGACTTAAACAAAGCGGACGACCATTTTCTTTTTTGCCTTATGATATAAGGCAGTGGAGAAAATTTTATGTTAAAAAAATGGGCCATGGTCTTTGCATTGGTTTCTGCCATTGTAAAATGTGAAACAGGAAATTTAGAAGATAGGACAACGTTACCGAAGTATCCGAATACTTCTTTAGAAAAAGTGATCCAATTGGATCGTCCTCCGGGCAATATAAGCGCGTCAGCTTCCGGAAGGATCTTCTTCTCCTTCTTCCCGCAAGGAAGTCCTCCGATCAAAGTTGCCGAATTAAAAAATGGCCAGGTTCTTCCATTTCCAAGCCAAAACTTTCAGAAAAATTTTAATACAGTTCTTTCAGTCAGAGTGGATGATAAGAATCGGCTCTGGACCTTGGATTACGGCAATTTAGGCCTAACAAGACCAAAGGTTTATGCATTTGATATAGAAACGGGCGCTACCATTCACGAGTATGAATTCCCAATTGCTATCGCTCCTAAGGATTCTTTGTTCAATGATATGCAGATCGATACAGTAACAGAGACGATCTTTATTACGGATACAAGTCCTCTGATCCCGGATCCTGGACTCGTCGTATATGATATCACGAATAAAAAAGCGAGACGTCTACTGAAAGATCATGTTTCCGTGGTGGGAGAAAGAAACGAGATCGTAGTAAACGGATCTCCTTTCCAAGTGGCGGGAGTTTCTATCATATTTAACGCGGATTCAATTGCTTTGGACCAAAATAGAGAATGGTTATATTTTGCACCTTTTACTTCTGGAGAATTATACCGCGCTAAAACCAGCGTTTTAAGGGATTCTACTTTGACCGCAGCTCAGTTGGCAGCGCAGGTGGAACAATATTCTTTAAAATCAATGAGTGATGGGATCAGCATCGATAAAAGCGGAAATATTTATGTAACCGACGCGGAACATTCTGCAGTGAACCTGATCGATATGGATAAAAAGATCACTACATTATTCAAGGATCCAAGTTTCCGTTGGCCTGATGGATTTAGTTATGCTCCGGATGGATATATGTATCTAACTTGTAGTGCGTTAAACGAAGTTTTCCTGCAATTGGATAGCGTAATCTTAAACAAAGGACCTTATTATATCTATAGATTCAAACCGGAAGCGGAAGGGATCATCGGTAGATAAAGGAGTAGGGGCGACTCACTCGCTTTGCTCGGACCGCGCTGCTGCGGGTTCGCGCATTCACGCTCATCCGGGCAAGGCCCGGACTAAAGCCCTGCACATCGCTGTCGCGGTTGGTTCCCACGATTCAATTGACACGAAAAGACAATCGCTTATAACCGCCTTCTCATTTAGGAAAAAATGATTGCCCTTTTTGGGGGGCTTTCCAATCTCCTGATGAGTGAGTGCTCACTCATCGAGCGAAATTTCCATGGGTTTCGGAGGATCTGTTGCATGAAATCAAAAGTCTATGTTTTGGCTTACGATATAGGAACTACCGGGACCAAAACTTGCCTATTTGAAATAGGAGATAGACTTACTCTTGTACATTCCGCTACCCAAGAATACGGACTCACACTTTTAGAAGGCGGAGGAGTGGAGCAGGATCCTCAAGATTGGTGGAATTCCATGAGAGATACCACTGCCCAAGTCTTAAAAGAAACCAAATTAGATCCTGCAGAAATTCGTGGGATTTCCTTCTGCTCTCAAATGCAAGGTCTTGTTCTTGTAGACAAAGATTTGAAACCGGTTCGTCCAGCAATGAGTTATATGGACCAAAGAGCCCGTGAACAAATGAAAAAAGGAATAGAGCATGGGATCAAGATAGAAGGTCTGAATGCTTACAAACTTCTCCGTTCCTTACAGATCACAGGCGCAGTTGCAGGAAGTGTAAAAGATCCATTATGGAAATATAAATGGGTCGAAGCAAAAGAAGCTGAAAAATTTGCAAGAGTCCACAAGTGGTTGGATGTGAAAGATTATCTGACTGCTCGATGCACTGGCAGAGCAACCATGACCTTGGATTCCGCATTCGCTACTTTCTTATATGATTCTCGTCCTGGCAAAAGCCGTTGGCATAAAGGACTTTGTAAAATGTTCGGAGTTCGCCCGGAACATCTTCCCGATCTAATACAATCCACAGATTTGATTGGTGGTCTGACTGAAATATCCGCTAAAGAATTAGGATTAAAGGAAGGAACTGCAGTTTTCGGTGGCGGAGGTGACGCCACTCTGATCGGTATCGGTGCAGGCGCGGTGGAAGAAGGGGACACTCATATTTATGCAGGAACTTCCGGTTGGGTTTCCACAGTAACTAAAAGAAGAACTGTGGATATCAACGCAAGGATTGCTTCTATCGTAGGCGCAAGAGCCGGTTTTTATAATTATTTCGGAGAACAAGAAACTTCAGGTAAATGTCTACAATGGGTCAAAGACCATCTTGCCCTAGATGAGATAGATGTTTATTTAGAAAAAAAGAATGTAACGGAAGGAGAAGACGCGGTTCACGAAAGTCTTTTCGCATACTTATTCGAATCTATCAAGGACACTCCTGCAGGAAGTGACGGAGTTATCTTCACTCCTTGGTTACATGGAAATCGTTGTCCTTTTGAAGATCCGGCAGCAAGAGGGATGTTCTTCAATATTGGATTGGATACTGGAAAGAGAAAACTGATTCGATCCGTGATCGAAGGTATTTCTTTTCATAAACGTTGGATTTTAGAATTATCTCATGCAAAGGTTCCAGCTTCTTCTACAATTCGATTTGTAGGTGGAGTGGCACGTTCTCCGATCATTTGTCAGATCTTAGCAGATATTACGGGTAGAACGATTGAGACGATAGATCATCCTCAAAATGCAGGAGCAACCGGAGCAGCAGCGATAGCTGCATTAGGATTGGGTAAAATTCATTCTTTCGAAGAGATCAAAAATCTAATTCCTAGCAAAGAGAGATGGAATCCGAATCCAGGGAATAAATTAGTTTATGATCGGAATTTTTCCGTATTCAAAAAATTATATGAGGCTAACAAGGCGCATTACGCAATCTTAAATACATATAAATAAAAAGAACCGATCGTATCCCATAAGGGACTCCTTATGTAAAATATACGAACTCGGTTCTGGCAGGGTGTCAACAGATGAAGAGAATAGAACAGTCCAACCGAGTTCGGGCTAAAATTTTAGAAGTATCCCGAAAACTTTTCGTAAGCGAAGGATATGAGAAGGCAACTATACGTAGGATCATCGAGGAAGCAGAGATCACTACGGGAAGTCTTTATCATTTTTTCAAGAATAAGGAAGAGATACTACTCGCAATCGCGAGCGAAGTATTTAACGAAGCGGGTGAGACCGCCGAACGTCTGGTAGGCGAAATGGATCCTCCTTTGGTTTTTGCCATGGAAGTAGGATTACAATTCTATCTTTGCCAGAAAAAACTTACCATAGCGGAAACATACTTAGCGGCTTATAAGACCCAAGGTGTGACCGATATGATAGGAAATCGAGGCTCTCATAGAAGCAAGATCCTATTCGAAAAATATAATCCTGAATTCGACGAACAAGAGTATTTAATACGCACCTTGGCATTCAGAGGAGTATTCCAAAGTCTTTTGGAAGAAATGGTTTATTCCGGAAAAATAGATAGGCTCAGGATGATGACCACAGTCATCCAATTGGGCCTAACTACATTCGGAGTTCCTAAAGAAGAAATGGAAGTGGCATTACAAAAAACTTTTAGACTTCTGAAAGAAAGAGCCTCTGAAATAGAAGCACTGTCGGAAGGGTTACTGGAAATTTTCGTTAACGGAAGATAAGATTTTCACAAAAAAACGGCGAAAGGAAAACTCCATTCGCCGTTTTTGGTTTTGAAAAAGATATTCGGTTTTCTTAAACTCTCGACAGCCTTTCTTCCATTCCTTCAGCAACTTTGCGAACGTCTTTCTTATTGATGACCACTTCGTAAGCCGCATACATAATCGGAACTTCATTCGGATCTATTTTCATTAGGTTTGGCATTACCTTTAATCCGTAGAATCCGTTGGACATCTTTTCAGAAGGATGGCCATTTGCTATATCATAGCCAGTTTTTCTGTCTTTTGCATCTGTTCCGAAACAAGACAACATAAAGTCAGTGAGTCCGGATAAACCTTGGAATGTTTCCGGTTTTCCTCCCATACGCACTCCCACACTTACCATTTCGTTGAAGAAACGATTGGAAAGATGGAATAGAGAATTGTCCACATTCCCACCCAGGGTCTGTTGGAAATAACCTTCTACAATTCCCATTACAAGAGCATAAATTGTTTTGAGTGCTCCGCCTAACTGGACTCCTTTTACGTCCGTAGGTATAATCGCAGACCTTGGGAAAATATAACCTGTGGTTAATAATTTTTGAATACGAGGGATTAGACTTTCGTTCACAGCCGCAATCTCGAATCCGGAAATTTTTCTTTCCATGATCTGATCAGGATAACAAGCACCGGAGATCACTCCTATCCTATCGTCTTCAATTCCTAACCCATGTTGCAGATCGTCTAGGATCAAACCTGCACTAGTAAATCCTTTGATGATATTAAAGAATGGAGCTTTGTTCTTAGAGAGATAAGGTTGTAGATCAGGATAGATCGTATGCAATTCCCAAGGATTGGTTCCTTGGATAAACAATGTTGCAGTTTTTAGATCTTCCGGATCGGAAGTGAATACTAAGTTTGGAGGGAGTTTATACAGAGAGTAAGTTCTGAGGTCTCTTCTTTCCGTATTTGACTGTGAAGTATATTCTTTGTCAGGATGGTAGACTAAAACGTTAACATCTTTATTAGCAAGTACGGTTGCGATCGCGATTCCCATACTGCTATTTCCGATTACTACAACCTTCTCTTTAGGTTCTTTAGGTACCTTGATGAGTTTGTTTTCGTCCCTAGCATCTGCACTGTACAAGTTCCTATAAATACCATGTTGGTGTTTGTTCAGGTTTTGTCCTACGAGTAGAGCCAAATTATCGATCAGGAATTGTTTTTTGTCTCCGTGTTCCGGGAATGGAAGATGTTCTACATCTTTAGGGAAATGAGCCATTTCCTTTTTAGATAATTCTCCAACTAACACAGGTTTACCGATCGTTAGTTTTCCTGCTACCTGATTGAAGAGTAGGCTTGTGGTAGGAAGGATTTTGTCGGTCTTCTCCAAAGAAATTGGAAGAATGACCTTATTTGCAACATAGTGATATACTGTGTCCACAAACGGCATGAGTCTTCCGTCTCTGGATCTGGTTCCTTCCGGGAAAATTGCGGCGATCTTTCCTTCTTGTTGTAGTTTTTGAGAATGTCGGAACGCCCTCATATTAATTTTGGTCATCACGTCCGAAAGACTCGGGTTATCCGCCATGTCTCTTTTGGAGCAGACCAAAAGAGTTCCGAACATATACAATCCTAGTCTGGTAAAATCAGGTTCGTAAGCCAAACGTCCTGCGATGAATACCAATTGTTCCGCCACTTCTCTACCTTCCGGAGAAGCATGATATAAAAGTTGGAAGATTGCAGGAGCATCCAAATGGCTGAGGTGATTGGAGATCAAGGTGACCGGGTATTTTCCGATCAGAGGTTTTACTGCGGCTAGGTTTTCGATACCTTCTACGGTAAAAAATTTCATGATTGGAGAAAGGAATTCGATCATGAACTCCCTGGCCTTCTTTTCGGGAGGGGTGTATACACCTATCCTTTCTAAAGAAGATGGATCTTTAAAAACATCCATGACCGGAGGCATTGGAGTTACGGAACAAAGATAAAGAAATTTTTGAAGTATCTTTTTAGCTTCTTCTTCGCTCATTCCTGATCTTTTGAATAGGTGAATGTTCTCGAAGAATTCCTTCTGCCATCTTCCGACGGATTGTTCTTTTTCTGCCATGCTTCTTCTCTATTTAAGGTCTTGCGGTTAATCTGGTTTCGGTGCTTAGAGCTCGAACTTTAAGGTTGGATACGCGATTTCCGGAGAATACTTTCTATCCTTGGAAGGCTTATTGTCATTCTATTTTTTGGGAAAAACGATTTGAATTCTACCCTAGCCAAAAGGAACTGTTCTTTGGGGCTTTTCGTACAGAACAGATGACACATAATCCTCCAGAGTTTAGCGAGAAAAAATGGATCCCGGACGGATTCCATTTTTTTGGACCGAACGAGAGTTCGGAAAGAAGGGAACTTCTAAATTCCCTAAGTTCCAAGCTCAAAGAATTCAAATACTCTGAGGTATTTTTACCTTCTTTTGATTATTCTTCTTCATTTTTGCTTACCATGTCAGCAGAAGACTCCTCTGCTTTATATAGATTCAGGGATTCTGATGGAAATGAGATCTCTCCTAGCGCGGATTTGACTGTTCAAGCTGTAAAAGGTATGGCCGGTTTTGCGCACCGCAAAGAAAACCAACGTATCTTTTATCAGGGAAAAATTTTCAGAGACTATGGACGTAAGAGCGGATCTAGAAAAGAGATCCTGCAAGTTGGTGCTGAGCATATAGGCGGCTCGGGTGCCCCGGCTATTTTAGGAATTTTGAAAGAGATTTCTGGATTATTCTCCGGAATTAAACTGCGTTCGCCATTGACTGTTGTGCTTGGTAATGTCGGAGTCTTTCATTCCGTTTTGGAGTCCTTGGAACTTTCCAGATCCGAAAAAAGGCAATTATCGTTTTTATTATATAGGAAGAATCTTCCGGAGATCCGTCGCTTTCTGGAAACTAGAAACGCTTCTAGGATTTTCCCGGTGCTAGAATCCTTATGTTTAGGATTTGTCTCTCATAAGGAAGATCTAGGTAAGAAGTTTGCTTCTTTAGGACTTTCTGATTCTTTCCAAAAGATCATTTCCGAAACGGGTGAAATTATAGGTTCACTTGGTAAAACTCCTGGTTTGGAATTTTGTTCGGATTATACTCTTATTCCAGATTTGGAATATTATACCGGATTCGTTTTCCAAGGTTACGTATCCGGAAGTTCAGAACCAGTTCTAACCGGAGGAGCTTATGATCATTTATATGAGCTATTCTCCGGAACCCAAAAAGATGCCTGCGGATTTGCTATCAATGTAGATGCCTTGGAAGCGGTAATAGAGCAATCTTGGAAATTGGAAGATGCACGGCCGGTTTGATTTTATGAAGAAGAAAGTGCAAAAATTGAAATTATATACAAAAGAAACAGGAATTAAGGAATAATCCATGCCCGCAACATTAGTGGTCGGAACCCAATGGGGTGACGAAGGGAAAGCAAAAGTAATCGATTACCTTTCCAAAGATACGGATATCATAGTACGTTACCAGGGCGGAGCCAACGCTGGACATACAGTGGTGGTTCACGGTAAAAAATACGTTTTTCATTTGGTGCCATCCGGGATCATCTACGACCAAACAGTTTGTGTGATCGGTAACGGAGTCGTTTTAGATCCAACATTCTTTATCGAAGAATGTGATAAACTGCAGGCAGAAGGATTTCCAGTGTATGAAAAACTTCTGATCAGCGATGCATGTCATCTTCTTTTCCCATTCCATGGATTGATAGATTCTGCTAGAGAAAGTTCCTGCACTCCGGATCGTAAGATCGGAACCACTAAAAAAGGGATCGGTATCTGTTACGCAGACAAGATGATGAGGATCGGACTTAGAGTCGGAGATCTTAGAGAAAGCGATTTCGAAACCAGACTACAACATTTAGTAGATGAGAAGAATAGAGAACTCGTAAAACTTTATGATGGAGAAGAACTCTCCGCCAAAGATATTTTAGAGAATGTAAAAAAATTCTATTCTAAGATCCAAAAGAATATCATCAACACCCCTTATTACTTGGAATCCCAATTAAAAGCAGGCAAAAAAATACTGTTGGAAGGTGCACAAGGAACAGGACTGGATGTTGATTTTGGTACTTATCCTTATGTAACTAGCTCTAATCCTACTACTGGTGGAGCATTTATTGGTTCCGGTATTGCATTCCATCATTTAAAAAGTGTGATCGGAATTACAAAAGCTTATACCACAAGAGTGGGAGAAGGCCCTTTCCCTACAGAACTTCACGGGGAAGAGGGAGAAAGACTCAGAACCCTTGGTGCGGAATACGGAGCTACCACAGGAAGACCAAGACGTTGCGGTTGGTTCGATACGGAAGTTCTGAGACATGCGGTTCGTATCAACGGGCTTACATCCATTGCACTTACTAAGATAGATGTTCTTTCTGCTTATGATAAAATTCCTGTGGCGGTAGCTTACGAAAGGAATGGCAAAAAGTTAGATTGTTTCCCTTCTCAAGGACTAGACCAAGTGAAGGTAATCTACGAAGAATTCCCTGGTTGGAAAACGGACATCACCGGCATCGGAGAATTCGACAAACTTCCTTCTGCATGTAAGGATTATATCCGTGCTTTGGAAAAACTGATCGGAGTTCGTATAGATTTGATCTCTACAGGACCGGACAGAAAGGACACAATCGCTTCCGGATTCTAAGATCGGACAAAGTTTTTTCTGAATTTTTTACGTTTGGAAACTTCTCTAAACTGGTAAAAAACTATATGAAATTCGTTTGACCAGAGAGGGCCGAAAAATATCGTGTTCTTACGTTCGAGTCGTTAGCTCAGCTGGTAGAGCATCTCACTTTTAATGAGAGGGTCTTGGGTTCGAATCCCAAACGACTCAAGCTGAACTAATTAAAACGCCGCCATCGTCTAGTGGTTAGGACACCAGGTTTTCATCCTGGTAACCGGAGTTCAATTCTCCGTGGCGGTACCAACCTTCTTCTTTTTTCCATAAATCTTACAAACCCCTTTCAGATCGCAAGACTCACATAGCTCAGCTACGTAGGCAGTTTTGCATTTACGCAAAATTCCGAGCCTACAAAGTGCAAAGTCCATTCTCAATGGATCTTCCGGATAAAACTTTTGGAAATAGTCTGTGACTTCTCTTGATTTTTTGAAATCGGAAGTCCTTCTTTCCGTAATTCCCAAAATATTAGAAAGACGATTGATATGTGTATCTAAAGGAAATAATAACTCAGAGGTTTTGATTTGTTTATATAATCCAAGATCGGGTTCTTCTTTGCGAACCATCCATCTTAAGAACATACAATAACGTTTATGTGCAGATTTAGGATTTCCTAGTCCGATCAAAAAGCCTAGTCCGTAGGACTTCCAACCAGGATCCAAGTCGTTCAAAATTTCAGAAAGCCTGGATTGAAAACCTGAGATCCTTTTTTCTAAACCCGTTTCTTTTGGATGAAGCGGACTAAACCAAGATTCTAAAAACTTCTCACCGGTTTTTTCAATTTCCAGATACGCTAATCGGATCGCTTGTAAGAATAGAAGTACATCCTTCTCTTTTTGGAAACGATATGGCCCTAATTTATTTTTCCAGATCTTAGTTCCATGATTGAGTAAATATTGTTTCGGCTTTTTACCCATCGGTTCCAAAAGCCTTGCGAGAAAACCTCTGATCGCAGTCACATTACCGTAAGCAAATAACGCGGATAGAAGTCCTACGAATTCTCTATCTTCAGGAGAATCATATAGATAACATATGAATAATGGATCTGAATCTAAAAATTCCGGTTTGGTATAATTCTTATATAAAAGATCAAAACTTTTCTTTAAGTCTTTCTCTTTTGGTACGGTAGAAGAAGGCATATTTCGCTCTTAGCGACTTTTACTTAAGACGCCGCTTTTGCTTTTAATGCGATATACGAACGAGAAGCCAATTTTCTTTGTAAGATCCCTTCCATAAATGCGGAAGCTTCTAATAATTTAGAGAGATCAATACCTGTTTGGATCCCTGATTTATGGAAGAAGTAGACCAAGTCTTCAGTCGCCAAATTTCCGGATGCACCTTTTGCATAAGGACAACCTCCTAGTCCTCCTGAAGAAGAATCAAAGGATCGAATTCCTAACTCATATGATTTTTGCACATTGGAGATCGCCATTCCGTACGTATCATGAAAATGTCCTGCAAGTTTATCTACAGGGATTTCTTTCAGAAGGACATTAAGCAATTTTTCCACTTCTGCCGGAACCGCAGTGCCGATTGTTTCTCCCAAAGAGATTTCATAAGCACCTTGGTCCAAAAGTATTTTAGAAACTTCTAAAACCTTTTTTGGATCAATTTTTCCTTCATAAGGACAATCGACTACTGTAGAAACGTAACCTCTTACAAGTACTCCGTCTTTTTTTGCTTCCGCAAAAATTTCCTTAAATCCATCTATGGACTCTTGGATGGTCCGATTGATATTTTTTTTGGTGAATGATTCCGATGCTGCTGTGAATACCGCTACTTCTTTAAATCCGGAAGAGATTGCAGCTTGGTATCCTTTTAAATTAGGAGTGAGTGCGCTAAAATGGATATTTCCTTTCAGATCCAAGGAGGCAGAGAGTTCTTTTGCATCTCCGAGTTGGGGAATGTTTTCTTTTCTTACGAAGGAAGTTGCTTCTATATGTTTTAGGCCGGCTGCGACCAGCTTTTGGATATAAACTAGTTTATCCTCTGTTGGGACCTCCGACTTTTCATTTTGGAGTCCATCTCTTGGTCCTACTTCCGTAATTTTCAAACTCATGTCTTTAAGGGATTGGTTGTCAGAATTCTAAGCAAGCACTAAACCGGTATCCGTGCCCGAGAAAAAAGAAACTATCATCGTTATGGAAGAAGTTTCCCTATCTTCTTCCCAAAGAACTTACTTGTCCGAGGTAAACCTACAAGTAGAAGCAGGAGAATTTCTCGGGATTTTGGGCCGTTCCGGTTCAGGAAAGTCCACTCTATTGCGACTATTATTAGACCTTCCTATTCCTTCTTCTTGGAAAAAAACAGGAAACATTCGTATTTTCGGAAAATCCAAAAAAGAAATCCCAGCCAGATGGATCCAACCTGTTTTCCAAGATCCTGTTTTGGGTTTTAATCCAATTTGGACTTTGGAAAAAAGTTTAAGAGAACCTCTACAATTATTCAAAGAAGAAAACTTATACGAACCTTTATTGGAAAACTGGATCCCTATTTTGGGCTTAGAAGGTAAGGATAGAAATCGTCTTCCTTCTTTTTTTTCCGGAGGAGAATTGCAAAGATTCTCTCTTCTTCGTGCACTTCTTTGCAGTCCTAAAATTTTATGTTTAGATGAAGCGACTTCCGCTTTAGATCCGATATTGAATCATCAGGTTTTGCAGGCTCTTTTCGATCTGAATAAGAAAGAAGGAGTTACAATTCTTTGGGTAACTCATAATATTAAATCTGCAAATAAATTCTGCTCTCGTATTGTAGAGATGGAAGAGTTGAATTCTACTCCGACGGCAACCTTGAATTGATTTTACTGCGATGAGTTTTCTGAAAATAAAAAACCCCAAGGAGAAAGTCCTTGGGGTTTCAACAAAACTAGATCGAAAGAGTTTTTTAGAACTCTATATGATACAAGTTTTTGCGGTCTTTTTTGTCCTTATACAAAGCTAATAGAATGTCTATCCTATAAATGGAAGAACGAAGACTTGCTTCTAACAATCTGAGAGCTTTGATCTGGTTTTCGAGAGACATCTCGTTGAGTCTGGTTACTTCCGTTTTTTCAAAAACTTCGTGAGTAACCTCGCTCGATTTTAAATCTGTCGGTTTGAAGACGATTTTTTTATTCTCGAACATCACCTCGTAGTAGATCCTTTTACTTTCGGATGCTAGAGTGATGTCGGCTACCTTTCCGCTATTGAACTGGAAGGTTATGTACTTAAATAAGTTACTTTCATAACCGTCCTGAACTTGGAAAGGAATGTCTTCCGTGACAATGGTTTGGCGTTTCTCATACTTCGGCATCAGGACCACGAGGATATCGTGTTTGCGCTCCAAGTCTTTTAATCTTTCGTTGATGGTCGCTTCCAGACCTACGATGATTTTTTTAAGAGACTTAGTGTACTCGCTGGTTTCGTCCTGAAATACGTCCGCCTCATTGACCTTTTGTTTTTGTTGGGCCAATAACGGAACGAAGAAGAAGAGGGTCGCCAAAGCGAAAAGCCTGGTTTGGTTTTTCATTGGATCCTCCGTCCGTAAGATTGGACGGATTATTTTGATTTGCCAAGTCTTTTTCGGGTTTGGCTATTGCCCTTCCTTCTCTGCTTCCTCGTCCGCGGCCTTGATCTCCGCGAATCTTTTAGCCAGGTCCCTTCTTCTTTCTATAATTTTAAGTGAGAATTCAGTAAAGAAAGGGTCATTAGGGAACTTTAATAACTCGTCATATTCTTTTGCAGCCGTGACATAATCGCCGATCTTGCTTGCAGTCTCCGCGAAATAAAAATGGAATTTTTTATTATAAGGCCTCTTCTTCCCTTGGTCATCGTATAGGTCCGTGTTCCTGAAGATCTTATAGGCGTAGTAATCCCGGCCTCCCATGATCTCCAGACGAGCGAGTCCGAGTTTGGCATCAGGGCTATTCTGGTCTATGGTTAATGCTTTTTTAATATAAATCTGGGCTCTATTCTTAAGGTCCGTTCTGATATAATGTTCTGCGAGAAGTACAAGAGCCTCTGTTTGGAACTGATTCAACTCGACCGCTTTTTTATAATATATGACTGCTTGTATTTGTTCGTTCAAAAGTTCGTAAAGAACTCCCAAATGCATATAAGTTCTGTAGTATTTTGGGACTTCTGCGATCGCATATTCGTATTGAAAGATTGCCTTCTGGTATTTTTTTTCTATATGGTATGCCCTGCCTAGGTTGTATCTAAAAGCGAAGAAGGAAGGATCAAATCTCATTCCTGCTTCCAGCATGGAGATAGCCTTTTCTCTCTTTTTAGGATCCGCAGTTTGTAGTAATGCTACCGCTTCGTCATTGAAGATCCCGCTATTTGTGATCTGTTTTCCTTCGTATTCAAAACTTGCTTTGGATGGGGGAGGGGCACCTTTCCAATGTCTGCCTGCCGCAACTATAAAGTCCTGTTCCGAACGGGCCAGGCTTCCGTCTTGATAAAACTCAGGATCTAAAAAATCATTCTCTCCCCAGAGTATACCTGCGTATTCGGAGTCTCCTATCTTGAATTGTGCATACACAATATTGGGGAATATCAAGAATAAGAATATGTAGAGTGACTTGGCAAAATTTAAGCCTTGTAAATACTCTTTTAAAAGGGAAATTGTCCTCATTGGTCCCATCACAAACATCGATTCCAGTATTGGAATGTTCCGGCCTATCGTACAGTATCGGACGAAAATCGGTTTTAAAGAACGTTTCCTTCTCCGTTTTTCCGAATGAGATTTTATTTGTGAGAGGAATGAACGGTTCCGGAAAGACTACATTACTCAAGTCCATTCTGCAACACGATAAATTCAAGGACCAGATCAAATTCCCTTCTTCCAAATCCGCTAAACTTTCTTACCTGGGCCATGATCTGGGTTTATATACTACTCTTAGTTTGGAAGAAAATCTGGAATATTTCAGAGGTATCGCGGGAGACTGCCGCCCGGAAGATCAGATCATTTCTTGGTTAAAAGATTTTCGTCTTTGGCAAAGAAGAAAAGATCCTGTTTCTTCTTTTTCTCGAGGAATGAAACAGAAGGCCGCGTTAGTACGTGCTCTTTTGCCTAACGTAGATCTTTATCTTTTAGATGAGCCTCTAACTGCTTTAGACAGCGAGGGGGAATCCAAGGCAAGATCGGTTTTGGAGAATGTATTGGATTCTTCTTCTATCATTCTGGTGACTCACGATCCTAATTTTAGGTTAAATGCGAAGTCTAGACTTTTGGAATTGGGAGAAAATTCCAAATGAAAGCGATTTTATCTCTGATCCGAAAAGAGTTCCGACTTTTAGGAAAAGCAAGTAATGGGATCTTATCCTTACTCGTTTTAGTTTCTGCGATGGTATTTTTATTCCATTATGCTTTGGAAAGAAACGGCAAAATAGATATAGTTGCTCTCATCGGATTAAAATGGGCCATTTTATTTGTCGCCTCATTCGTATTAGTTGGTCAGTTCACTTGGGAAGAAAGAGAAGCGGGTGGCGGAACTGCGAGTAGGCTTTTTATCTCTCCTTGGGTTTTATATTTTTCTAAATCGATTTTAGTATTTATCGCCTTATCTGCGGCCGCAATTTATTTGATGGGACTTTTTGCTCTCATGTTCTCCGCATTTCCTGCAGACGTAAACGAGTTCGGAAGACAAATTGTATTCTTCTTCCCCGGGTTATTGTGCCTTTCCTTTTTGGGAGTTTGTCTTTCGCATATCAGTTTGTCTTCTCGCCTGAAAGAGATACTTCTCCCTTTATTACTCGTGCCTCTTTCCATTCCTGTATTTTTATATGGAATGGAAGCGGAGAGAAAATTTATCTCCCAACCTTTTTCTGCCTTGGTCGGTTCATTTGTTCTAATTTTGGCATTTGCTTTTTTTTACGGTTCTATGGGTGCACTTCTGGTAGAAATGACTTCCGACGAATAGGATTCTTGTTGATACAATTTGCGGATACCTGCACACTTCCAAGCGTATGAATATTCGCCTCCTGCATCCCGCCTGGGACTGGATACTCTCCCTTTTGTTTTTATCGATTTTTCCATTGGCAGTGCTTCTGGGTTTATACTACCCGAATGTGATCTTAGAGCAGGGGATCTCTCACAGGATTTTTTATTTTCATGTGCCTGTCGCATGGGTAGCGTTGTATGGTCCCGGAATTTCTTCCATTTGTGCGGTTGCATATTTGGTAACTAAAAATAGGACCTGGGATACACTTTCACTTTCTGCAAACAAGATCTCTCTTCTGTTTGCGATCGGTGTTTTATTTTCAGGACCAATCTGGGCATACCTTGCTTGGGGAACTCCTTGGGATACAACTGATGCTCGTTTAAATTCTTTTTTCGTTTTGGTCCTCAGTCTTGTGGCTTATTTCCTATTGAGGTTTTTAGTCCTGGACCAAACTAAAAAGTATATCTTCTCCGCTTTTTTAAGTTTATTCTGTAGTGTGAATGCTGTCTTAACCTGGGGAGCAATTCGTTGGATGGATAATCCTGGAAATCATCCTTCTTCCGTACTGGGGAAAAAAGGAATGGATCCTGATATGAGGATCTCTTTTTGGTTTGGGATTTTGGCCTATCACCTACTATTTTTGATCTTATACAGGATAGTGTATCGTTTGGATAAGATCAAAGCGGTGAGAGAAGAATTGTTGGATTGAAAAATTCACTCAATTTTATAAAATACGAATTTTGTAATGATAGGAACGGATCGTGGATAGAGAGAAGCAAGAGGGCCAATTGAATTATTCCGACTATTCTATCCTCGCGGTGGATGATTCGGATATCAATCTTAAACTTTTAGTTCATACTTTAAAACCTCTGGGTTTCCAAGTTTTAACGGCGATGAATACGGAAGAGGCGCGTGCACTTCTTGCTACCAATCAAGTGGACGTACTGCTTTTAGATGTGAGTATGCCCGGCCAGGATGGATTTTCTTTCTGTAAGGAACTCAGAGAGATAGATAGATTCAATCTTCTACCTATTTTATTCATCACTGCTTATAATAGGGAATTGGGATTCGACGAGGCGATCACTCACGGTGGAGACGACTTTCTTCATAAACCTTTCCAACCTAAAGAATTGGTCGCAAAGATCAGAGCATTTATCCGTATCAAAAATCTTCAGGACGAACTTTTACACCAAAAGAAAAAGTACGAAAAAGAATTGGTGATGGCGAGAAGAGTTCAACAAGAACTTGTGCCTGAAAAACAATTGGAGTGGAACGGCTTCAGTGTGAACTCAGTCTTCCATCCTTTGATGCAGATTGGCGGGGATTTTATAGACGCATGGATAGAAGAAGATAAACTTCATGTGTTTATTGCGGATTGTTCCGGTCACGGTCCTTCTGCGGCGCTTCTTTCCGCGATGGTCAAGATGCAGGTTTCCAATTT
Organism: Leptospira andrefontaineae; assembly: GCF_004770105.1. Classification (NCBI taxonomy): domain Bacteria; kingdom Pseudomonadati; phylum Spirochaetota; class Leptospiria; order Leptospirales; family Leptospiraceae; genus Leptospira; species Leptospira andrefontaineae. Next base: position 141,626 of record NZ_RQEY01000026.1, read on the forward strand.
AGGAAGAAGTAATACTCTTATTGAAAAAGTAAAAACTCTACGCCAACAATTGGAAAAAATCCTACCGGAAGATTTTTCCATCACATTCTTCTACGGTATCCTAGATAAAAAAGGGAATTTTGAATACGCAAATGGAGGTCATCCACCTCCGCTATTGTACAATAAAGGTAACGTCGAAGAATTGCCTGGTATGGGACCTCTTATCATTCCAATCGAGCTTGGGACAGAAGACGAGTTTAGATCTGTAGTCTTGGAAAAAGGTGTTTCTCTATTACTTTACACAGACGGGGCCACTGAAATAACGGATGAGAACTATAATATTTTGGGCGAAGAAAGTCTGAAGAAGATCCTGAAAGAAGCCGTGGAATCCAAAGAAGATATACTCAATTTCTCTTTGGAAAAGATATTGGCGCATTCAGGGAACATGACCCACGACGATGATATCGCTCTCATGGTTATCCAAGGATGAGTGAACTCCCAAAACCTTCTTATATTGGCAAAGTCAGAGACGTATACGATTTAGGAAATTCCCTGATATTATCTTCTACAGATAGGGTCTCCGCATTCGATGTGGTGTTTCGCCAGATTGTTCCCGGCAAAGGAAAAGTTTTAAATAAGATCTCAGCAGAATGGTTCTCTTACTTTAAGGACATTCCGAATCATATCATTGAGACTGATGTTTCCAAATTCCCTTCTCCGTATAAAGATCATCCGGATCTAAAGGATCGTTCTGTTCTTGTTAAAAAATGCAAACGGATCGACTTCGAATGTGTGGTTCGCGGTTATCTTTCCGGTTCCGGTTGGAAAGAATACAAACAAGATGGCACCCTTGCTTTTAAAAAACTTCCTCCAGGTTTGAAAGAATCCGAAATATTACCAGAACCAAGTTTTACTCCTGCAATCAAAAACGATACAGGCCACGACGAGAACATCTCTGAAGAAAGAATGAAAAATGAGATCGGGTCCGAACTCTTCTCTATTTTGAAGGAAAAATCGATTTCCCTTTATACCAGGGCCTCTGAACTGGTAGCTGGGGCCGGGATTTTGCTCTGCGATACCAAATTCGAATTCGGAATTTCGGATGATAAGGTCATCCTGATCGACGAGATTTTGACTCCGGATTCTTCTCGGTACTGGGCGCAAGAATCTTATGTTATCGGGACCACTCCGCCCAGCATGGACAAACAGATCTTAAGGAATTATCTGGAAAAATCCGGTTGGAATAAAGTTCCTCCGGCGCCGGATCTACCGGAAAGTCTGATTGTGGAATTGCAAGCGGCATATAAGGAAATACAGGACCGACTATTAAAATGTTTATCGCAAGAATCAATGTAACTCTAAAAGAATCAGTTCTCGATCCTCAAGGGAACACAGTAAAATCCACTCTACAAGAACTGGGCGAAAAATCCGTTCAAGATGTTCGAGTTGGAAAATATATCGAGGTTAAATTGGATTCTCCGGATCTGGAAACTGCAAAGAAGACAGTGGCTAATCTCTGCGAAAAACTTTTAGTAAATCATGTGATTGAAACTTATCGTTCGGAGATCGTAACGGAATGAAAGCAGCGGTAGTCACTTTTCCAGGCTCAAATTGTGATAATGATATCGTAAGAGTTCTTTCAGAATTCTATTCTGCGAAAGTAGACAAGGTCTGGCATAAAGACCAATTCTCTGAAAAATACGATCTGGTTATTCTTCCAGGAGGATTTTCCTACGGAGATTATTTAAGATCAGGCGCAATGGCTCCTTTTTCCCCTGTAATGAAATCGGTAAAAGAACATACTGATCGTGGTGGAAAACTATTCGGGATCTGCAATGGATTCCAAATTTTAGCGGAAGCAGGTTACCTTCCGGGTGCATTAATACGTAATAGAAATCTAAAGTATGTCTGCAGGACCATCGGTCTTAAAAAAGCTTCTAACTCAAATAAGATCAGCGGTAGTTTGGCTGACGATCAGATCTTAAGAGTTCCAGTAGCTCATGGGGACGGGTGTTATTTTGCTTCTGCTGATATTCGCAAACAATTGAAGGAAGAAGGTCGGATCCTTTTCCTTTATGCGGGAGATAATCCGAATGGAAGTTTGGATGATATCGCAGGGATCTGTTCTTCTGATTTCAAAGTGGCAGGTATGATGCCTCACCCTGAAAGAGCGATGAATCCGATTACTGGAGAAATGGACGGCAAAACCGTTTTAGATCTTCTGATCGCTTCTTAATTTATTTTTAGAAATTTTTTCACGCTAAGGCACGAAGTTTAGAAGGTTTCTGTATATAAAAGCAGAGCTCCCTTAAAAAATAATAAACCTTTTCCCCTTAGCGACTTTGCGTGAAAGTCCTAAGTTCCCTGTATTTTCTCCAAAATGGAAATCCCGTTTAAAATCTTATCCTTCTTTGTTTTGGTCTTGATCCAGCCTGAAACGGTATATAATGTTTTTATAAATTTCTCTTTCCCGAAGTTTTTGGGACGAAGGAAACTCGCCTCTACTTCGGGTTCTAACTCTAATTCCAGTTTGGAATTTTGATCTTTTAGGATCTTCTTCTTTCCTTGGTTCGACCAGACTGGTTCGCCAAAGTTTAGGACTTCTCCATTTGTCCAAACTAAGATCTCATCTTCCAAATAAAGATGAACCTTCTTCTTTGCAGAAATATTCAGATAAATCCGATTTTCCAAGGGGAAAGCTTCGGAGCTGTACCCCTTAAAAACCGTATAAGACAAGAGTCCGTTTTCCAAAGAAACGGATAGATCGTTCCAAGAGAGTTGGCCTTCTACCTTTAGGTCAGGGGAATGATTTTTAAAAATCCAATCTTTGCCGGAAGGAGAAATTTGAGTGAACCAGTTGCCTTTATTCTTATCTCCGGTGTATGCGAGTGCATCCAATTGAAAGTTTAGATTTTTTTCCCAGATGGCAGAATGTGTATAACCTTGGCGGATATTATCATCTAATCTGAAATTGAATCTTTTGTCCGATTTTGTAAAACTCCAATAGCCGTTCTTGAAACTTCCTTGGTGGATAAAAGAAGAAGTTCCATTCTCTAAAAGAGAGCTCTCTTGCAAATTTCCAGTTTCTCGATTCCAGAGAAGTAGATTTGCGCCGGATTTGAATTTGGTCGCATAGATCCTAAGTTCTAAAAAGACTTTTTCACCTAGTATATCTACGAGAACTGAATCTACAGATCTGAATTTGGAGAAGATTCCCGCGTCGTATTCTTTGGAATTATCGATCTGCACAGGACCGAAATATTTTCCAAACAAAGGTTCTAATGTAGAAGGATGAAGAATGGAGCCTAAATGTTCTTTCATTGAATGTTCATCTAATGGCGATTAGTCGCCTTTTTTTCTCTGATAAAAAACCCGACTAAGACGGGGCTTTGTTACAAAAGAAAACAAATAATTTGCCATAATGTAGGAAAAGAATAAGAAAAAAAGGGGAATTTTCCAAGCTTTCGTCTTCATTCCTAACGCCGTTTCAGGGAAATATGCTTGTGTGTATACTTCAACCGGATTCTAGTAGTGAAGGAATCTGCATGCTCGCCGAATACGAGTCTCAACAAATTCTATCTCTGGGAGAAGGTTATTATACCCCTCATTACCAGCCGATCTTAGACGTCGGTAATCGTAATATTATAGGTTACGAGGTTTTAGGGAGAGTATTTTCTCCTGAATCCAATCAGTACCATTCTTTAGGGTATCATTTCCATAATCCGGATACGGATACTGTCCGTTTAGTTCATATTGATCGTATCATTCGTGAAAAAGCGATCAAACATGTGAAGGAAACAGGTCTTAAGACTAAAATTTTCCTGAACATGATGCCAAACTTTCTCTCCATGGTGTACACGGGAGAGGTGTTGGATATCAAACGTCTCCATATTCTTCATCTCATAGACAAATATGATATTAACCCGAACGATCTAGTTTTAGAGATCACTGAAGATAAGTTCGAAGGGAATATTGAAAAACTTTTATATATCGTAAGCCTTTTCAGAGAAAGGGGGATCAAGATCGCAGTGGATGATCTTGGGGTCGGCTTTTCCAATTTGGAAAGGATCGGTTATATCCATCCGGATATTATGAAAGTGGACATAAAAATTATGAGAGAGAGTTTGAATAGACGCTCTTTCAAAAATGTACTCTCTGCAATTTCTGAAATGTCCCAAAGACTCGGTTCTCAACTTCTATTCGAAGGTGTAGAAAACGAAGAAGAATTATATCTTGCTCTATCCATGGGCGCAAACCTCCTCCAAGGTTTTTATTTCTCTCGTCCTGCTTTGGATTTTCAGGACAAAAAACGTTTTAATAAAACTCTTAAAACTTCTCTAGAAAAATTCTCGGGACTTAGGTTCTTGGAAATTCTGGAAAATCTCAGAAAAGAACAATCCTTCCTGGATCAGTTCGTGGATTTATTCAAAGATCTGGAAACTTCTTCCGAAGAAAAGATGACGGATGCATTGAATGGTATCTTAGACAAACTTCCTTTGGAAACTACTTCTGTTCTAGTTACCGATATGCACGGTTATCAGGTGACTCCTACTTTTAAAAGAGAAGCTTACGATCTTCCTTGGACAAGATTGTTGACCGAGGTGGGAAATAACTATGCTTGGAAACCTTTCTTCATCCGCCATAAGGCAGAAACCTACCATTCTAGTAGAGTTTCCGGGTTTACTGAACCTTTCCATGACATAGAAACCAAACGTCAATATGTCTTATTCACCCTGAATCTGGGAGAGAATCACGTTCTCATTCTCCGCCTGGACTGGGAATCCTACTGAAGTCCGGGCTTCCAAACATCTTTCCTATTGATCTCCGCCTCAGGCATAAAAACATAGTCCTAGGCAGGGGTCCTATACGTGGCGGAACTACTCAAAATTTCAAATCTTCGCGCCGGAGTGGAAACCGAATCCGGTGAAGTTCAGGAAATCCTAAAAGGAGTCGACCTCACTATCAACGAGGGAGAAGTCCATGCCATCATGGGTCCTAACGGATCCGGAAAAAGTACCTTATCAAATGTCATCATGGGCCACCCTAAATATAAGGTGATCTCTGGGGATATACTTTTCAGAGGGGAATCCCTTCTTGAAAAACCGACTGACGAAAGAGCAAGAGCCGGCATCTTTCTTTGTTTCCAATATCCAACCAGCATCCCCGGCGTAACCATCGGAAATTTCTTACGCACCATCTTAAAATCAGTCCGAGGCAAGGACTTACCTGTAAAAGAATTCCGGAAAGAACTAAAAGAGGCCACAGCTTTATTAGAAGTTCCTGATACTTGGATCGGAAGATACGTGAACGACGGATTTTCCGGTGGAGAGAAAAAGAGGAATGAAATCCTTCAAATGACTCTTCTCAAACCTAAACTTTCAGTTCTAGACGAGACAGATTCGGGTCTGGACATTGACGCACTTAGAATTATCAGCGAAGGGATCACTAAAAACAAATCCGTAGAAAGGTCCATCCTTCTGATCACACATTACCAAAGAATGTTGAATTACGTGACTCCTGATTTTGTTCACGTTTTTGCACAGGGTAAGATCCTGAAAACCGGCGGAAGAGAGCTCGCTCTTGAGTTGGAAGAAAAAGGATATGACTGGATCCTGAACGGAGCGAACTAAAGGAATGCTTTTGGCGGAATCAATTTCGGAATATATCAAGGAAAAGAAGGAGCCATCCATTCTTACTGAATTCCGTACAAACGCTGAAAAATTTCTGAACGAGGCTATATTTCCGGATTCTTCTCTGGAATCTTGGAGAAAGATCAGTCTTTCTAATTTTAAAATTTCAGAATATACCAAAGTTTGTCCTGATTCTTCCGTAACCGTTTCCGGAAATGCGAAGGTTACTAAATTACAAGATCTTCCTCCTGAAAAACTTTCAGAGGTTTTGAAAAAACTAGAACCTGCAGTTTCATTTTATTCCAAAGAATGGTTTCCGCTTTTCGTATTTTCCAGGTTCACTCATGCGTATTATGTGCAACTAGGTTCGGATCCTTCTTCTTTCCCTGAGATCAAGGTTGAATGTAAGGACGGAAATATCATTCTTCCTCTTCTGATCGTGGATGCTTTCCCAGGAGCTAAATCCAATTTTCTGGAAAGATGGGAATCCCCTTCTCAGAAAGATTTGGTGTTAATGAGTGGAGTTACTATTCTTCTTACTCCTCCAAATGGAGATTTCCAATATTCCAGTTTGGAAAATTTGGGAGATTCTACCTTTCATTTTAGAGCTACTTATGGAGTTCAGGAAAAGGACTCTAAGTTTCATGCGAGTCTTGCTTCTTGGGGCGGATATAAGGGTAAATCATTCTATGATACGAATGTTATTGGAAAAGGATGTTGGACACGTTATGTGGGTCTTTCTCCTTTAAAGGCGAGGGAATTCCAAGACACTGAAGTCAGAATTCTTCATTCGGAAAGCCATGCTCAAAGTTCTATTTTATATAGAACTGTTGTAAGAGAGAAGGCTCATCATGTATTTACCGGGAATCTTCATATACCTTCTCATTGCAAAGACGTGGGTGCGATCCAGATCAATAATAATCTTCTTCTAGACAGAACTGCAAGAGCAGAATCTATTCCTAAGTTGGAAGTATTTGCTGACAGTGTAAAATGTGAGCATGGCGCTACAGTCGGAGAAATAGACGAAGAACAATTATTCTATTTAGCTTCCAGAGGTATCTCGGAAGAAGAAGCACGCAAAATGATCGTAGAAGGATTCTTGAACGAAGTAGTCCGAGAATTTCCTTCCGAAACTGTTCGCGAAGAATTATCCTCTATGATAGAATCTAGGATGTTGGGCGAGTAATGAGTGAATTTCAGAAACTAGCTAAACTTTCCGATCTGAAAGAAGGGGAGATATTCGTAGCAGAAACCCGTTACCATAGGGTAGGGTTGACTAGACTGGGGGACGAAGTTTGTGCATTCGCGGATCTTTGTACCCATGACGGTGAGGATATTTCTACAGGAGAATTGGAAGGCGACGTAATCGTTTGTCCAAGACATTCTGCAAAGTTTAATATTCGCACAGGTAAGGTACTTTGTATGCCTGCAGTAGAAGATTTGCCAGTCTATAAGACTAGAATCGTGGGTGACGAAGTCGAAGTAGAGTTAGAGGATTGACATGGGGAACCGAGGAGAGCAGAAGTTTTGAGTTTTGATCTCGAAAAGATACGCAAAGATTTTCCGATTCTGTCTACACAGATGAACGGTAAGCCCTTGGTGTTTCTGGACAGCGCCGCCAGTTCTCAAAAGCCTAAGTCTGTTATAGATACGATCCGTAAATATTATGAAGCGGAGAATGCGAACATTCACCGCGGAGTGTATTATCTCTCCCAAAAGGCCACTGAAAAATACGAGATGGCTCGTATCAAAACTTCTAGATTTATTGGAGCTGCCTGCGCTAAGGTAGTTATATTTACTCGCAATACTACTGAATCCATCAACCTAGTCGCTCAATCTTGGGGACGCACCAATATCCACGAAGGTGATGAGATCGTATTAACTGAATTAGAGCACCATTCTAATTTGGTTCCTTGGCAGATGTTGGCTCAGGAAAAACAAGCCGTCTTAAAATTTATTCCTCTTAACCAAGATTCTACTTTGGATCTAACTAATCTGGATGAGATCATCACCGAAAGAGTGAAGTTAGTCGCTCTTGCTCAGATGTCTAATGTAACTGGAACTATTCACGATCTTTCTGCTATTATTCGTAGAGCAAGAGAAGTTGGAGCAAAAGTGTTGATAGATGGTGCCCAAGGGATTTGCCATCTTCCAACAAACGTTCAAAAAGAAGATTTTGATTTTTATGCATTCTCTGCTCATAAGATGCTCGGACCAACTGGTGTAGGAATTCTTTATGCTAAGGAAGAGATCTTAGACACAATGCCTCCTTGGATGGGAGGAGGGGATATGATCTCCAAAGTTTGGAAGGATAAATCCACTTATGCCGATCTTCCCGCAAGATTAGAAGCAGGTACTCCTAATATTTCCGGAGTGATCGGATTTGGAGCTGCTCTAGAATATCTTGAATCTGTTGGGATGCAAGAGATCAGAAATCATGAGTTGGAACTCCTACAGTATGCTTTAGATCGATTGGAAGACTTCGGCGGTTTAGAATTGTACGGAACAAACGATCTAAGCAAAAGAGGAGGAGTGATTTCCTTCAATTTTCCTGGAGTCCACCCTCACGATGTAGGTTCTATTCTGGACGAAGAAGGGATCGCAATCCGCGTGGGACATCATTGCGCCCAACCGTTTATGGACTTCAAAGGGATCGCAGGTACCTGCCGCGCTTCTTTCTATCTTTATAATACCAAAGAAGACGTAGATTCTCTTTTGGTAGGTCTAAAGAAGGTGAAGGAGATTTTCGGCCGTGTCCTTAAGCGATAGTCTTTACCAAGAAGTACTACTCGATCATTACCAAAATCCGAGACATCATGGAAAGATGGAACACTCCGATCTTCACCAAGAAGGAGTCAATCCTCTCTGCGGTGACGAAGTGGAACTTTTCCTTAAACTGGATGGAGATATTATCTCTGAGATCAGTTTTGTGGGGAAGGGTTGTTCAATTTCCCAAGCTTCTGCTTCTATGCTGACGGATAGTCTTTATGGAAAAACAATCTCGGAAGCAAAATCACTTCTGCATCAATTTAAAGGAATGCTTTTAGAAGATAAGGTCCCCAATTTTTCGGAAGAATATGAAGATCTTGAATCTATGGAAGCGGTAAAGAAGATCCCGGCCCGTATCAAATGTGCAACACTTGCCTGGAATACTTTGGAAAAGGCGATCGGGAAGTAAGGATTATTGGCCAAAAGGACTTGACATAGGTAGCCCCGGTAGCTACAATTTTGGCATGAAAGCGGTAGGGATCAAAGATCTTAAAAATAATCTAAGTAGTTTTCTGGATTTTGTACGAAGCGGGGAGACTGTCCTCATTTTGGATAGAAATCAGCCGATTGCAGAGATCAAAAAGTTCGACCAAAAATCGGATCTCACCAAACAATATTTAGAAGAAGCGGCTAACGCGAACTCCATTATCCCTGCAAAAACTCTAAAAGGAATCAATATTCCGAAATCAATTCTATTAAGTACTGGAGCCAAAACCAGAATCTCTACAGCTTGGAGGGAAGCTTACCGAGCAGACAGGGATTAAATGGTCTTATATATAGATACTAGTCTTCTATTAAATATTCTTTATGCAGAAGCAGGTTACGAAGACCATTTGGACTATTTTAATAAATCGAATCTCAAATTCGCTTCTATCTTACTTGAGATAGAAAGTTTCAGAAGTTTATATTTCACCTATTCAAAAGAGGGTAAACATTTGCCCAAAAATTGGTTCAAAGATGCGGAAGGATTCCTGGGCGAATTCATTTCTCAGATCAATTTAAAAAATCTAGACGATGACATTCGAACGGAAATTAGAAAGAACAAAGAAGTTTTAGAACTTAAATCCTTGGATGCAGCTCATCTTGCTACAGCATTGCATATTAGAAAGTCCATTTCTGACGAATTGATCCTATGTTCTATGGATGAAAAATTCAGATCTGTAGCTAAAAAGTTAGGTTTTAAACTATATCCGAAAAAATAAAAAAATCGGATCGCAAGAACTATCAAGCAAAAGTAAAAGATAAAGTTTAGGATACTGGAAACAGTACCAAGGACTGTAATGGATTTCGTTCAAAAGGCTCTCTGGTTTATAGAAGGTCATTCTAAAGAAAATATTTCTCTAGAAGATATAGCAAAGAATGCAGGGGTTTCTCCCTTTCATCTCACACGAACCTTCTCTTTGACTATGGGAATTTCTTTGATGAGATATCTAAGAGGACGACGTTTGAGTGAGGCCGCAAAGATATTGGTGGAAAAAGGATCCAATATTTTAGATCTCGCTTTGGATATTGGTTACGGATCTCACGAGGCATTTACTAGAGCTTTTAAAGATCAGTTTTCGATGACTCCAGAACAACTCAAGTCCCAGGGTCATCTTGGTAATGTGAACTTAGTGGAGGCTATCACCTTGAACGCAGAACCAATTCCTAAAATCGATCCACCCAGATTCGAAACTATCCCACCTAGACTTTTTGCAGGTACTGTACAACATTACGATTGTCAAATGCCTGCAGGAATTCCAAACCAATGGCAAAGTTTCGGAATGTACCTTGGAAATATTCCTTCTCAAGTAGGAGATGCTGCTTACGGAGTTTGTTATAATTTCGATGCGGAAGGTAATTTTGATTATATGTGCGGTGTAGAAGTTTCAAATTCTTCCGGATTACCGAAAGAGTTTCAGGTATTAAAAATCCCTGCCCAGAAGTATGCAGTGTTTACTCATAAGGGTCATATCGCTGGGATCAGAGCTACTTTTGCTGCAGCAGGCAAATGGTTTCCTGATTCCGGAGTAAAACCTTTCGAGGGCGCAAACCTGGAAAAATACGGTAAAGAATTCAATCCAGTCACAGGAATGGGTGGATTAGAAATTTGGATCCCAGTAGAGGATTAAATTTTCCGAAAGGTCTTGCGGAGTCGACACGCAGGGCCTAAATAGTGTTTTCGGATGAAAGAAGTATTTTTCACTTTTTTAAAATTAGGTCTGATCTCTTTCGGCGGGCCAACCGCACATTTAGCTTATTTCTATCAAGAATTTGTAATTAAAAAGAAATGGATCTCCGAAGAAGTTTATAAAGAATTATTGGCGGTATGCCAATTTCTTCCGGGTCCTGCAAGCAGCCAATTGGGGATCTGCATAGGAACTCTTCGGTCCGGCTGGAAATCCGGATGTGTTGCTTGGATCGGATTTACACTTCCTTCAATCTTATTGATGGTTGGTTTTGGAATTTTATTAAAATCGAATATAGTTCCGGATTTGAAATGGGTCCATGGTTTAAAATTGGTCGCAGCCGCCGTTGTAGCTCATGCAATTTTGACCATGTGGAAAAATTCGAAAAACCATCCTTATAAGATCTATATGATTTTAGGTTCTGCAATTATTGCCCTGGTGTTTTCGGGCGCGTTTACTCAGTTGATCGTAATTTTAGTTGGAGCAGGTATTGGATTCTTTTTATTTAAAGAAGAATCGGATCTTCCCTATGTTTCCGTTTCCTTCTCCATTCCGAAAAAGATCGCATTCTGGTCTTTAGGATTTTTCTTCTTTCTTCTTTTCTTATTACCATTGTTCAGATCATTTTTCGGGTTACAGTATTTTGCGATCTCCGATTCATTTTATAGATCAGGTGCATTGGTATTTGGGGGAGGACATGTGGTCCTTCCTTTATTGGAAAACGAAGTAGTGCGACAAGGTTGGATCGGAAAAGAAGAGTTCCTAGCTGGATATGGAGCTGCCCAAGCAATGCCTGGTCCTTTATTTACATTCGCTTCTTATCTAGGTTATATGATCTCAGATTTAAGCGGGGCTACTATCTCTACGATTTTTATATTTCTTCCTTCTTTTCTTTTGGTGTTTGGGTTTTTCCCTCTTTGGGAGAAAATAAGAAATTATCCAAAAATGCGAACTGTGATTGATGCGATCCAGTTTTCCGCTTTAGGAATCTTATTGTCCGCATTCTGCACTCCTGTTTTCACTTCTTCCATATATTCGGCATATGATCTCTTTGTATTCTGTGGATTATTTTCTTTGATGGTTTTTCTAAAAGTCCCAAACTGGTTGATCTTGATCATTGGTATAAGCGCTCCATTCTTAAATCCGTTCTGATGGAAAATAAAACGGTCCTTAAAATTCTTTACACGAAGTCGCTGTTTAGGTAGACTAATTGTTAGATGCAATTATTAGAACAACCAACTCAAGAGATCGAAAAAAGGGTCTACGCTGAGATCCATAGGGTAGAAGATCCCGAGATCGGTATCTCCGTGGCGGAGTTAGGTCTGATCTATAAGATCCAGGTAGAAGGTGATAAGGCCCGGATCGAAATGACTTATACTTCTATGGCTTGTCCCGCAGGTCCTCAAATGAAAAAGGATATCGAAGACAACGCTCTTAGAGTTGAGGGTATCAACTCTGTAGATGTTGAAGTAGTTTGGACTCCGAAATGGGACCCTCGTGCAATGGCTTCAGAAGAAGCTAAAATGGATCTTGGGATTTTTGATTATTAAGAACGGTTACTGATTATTTTACCGTCTTCCATATAAAGAGCAGTAGTTCCAAAATACTCCAGGTCCTTAGGATCGTGTGAGATCAGAAGAATAGGCATGCTTATCTTATTCCTTAAACTTTTTAGTTCTTCTCTCATCTTTTGTCTTAGATCCGTGTGAAGTGCTGCAAACGGTTCATCTAAAAGTAAAATTTTAGGATCTCTTGCAAGTGCTCTTGCGATTGCCACTCTTTGTTTTTGCCCACCTGAAAGATGTTTCGGATAACTTTCGGAAGTCTCTTCTATCTCGAATAAATTCATCAGATGAGAAACTGTTTCTTTGTCTTTTTGACTAGTAGTGAACCGAAAAAATTTGTTTAACCCGAATTCTATATTCTTTCTGACGGTAAGATGAGGGAATAACCCGTAACTTTGAGGAACATAGCCTAGATTTCTTTTCTGAGGCGGGATATATTTTTTGGAAGAAGAGTCAAAATAAACCGTGTTTGCAAAAGATATTTTTCCCGAATCCGGTTTTAGTAGGCCGGCTAATGCGCGTAATGTGAGACTTTTTCCCGCTCCGGATGGACCATACAATACCTGAAATTCTCCTGAAAATTCGAACTGAACATCCAGCTCGAATTTTCGATTTCCATCGGAGAGGTTTTTTCGGATATCTACGGTTAAAGACATTAAGGAAGTATGAACTTATATTTTAGAAATGTTTCTTTGGCTTCAGGAGATTTTTTTAGAAATTCCAAGAAGGATTTTGCCTCTTCTGAATTTTTGGTACCGGTAACTAAAATTCCCGGGTATAAGATCGGTTTGTGTCCACTCAATGTGAGTGCTATCTTAACTTTAGATTCTGCGATTGCTGCGTCTGTGACGTAAACAAAGCCAGCTTCTACTTCCTCTCTTCCTACGTAATCTAAAACTTGTCTTACATTTTCAGCAGGGATAAACTTTTCTTTTAAGGAAATATTTAAGTTGTTCTTGGTAAGGACTTCTTCCGCATATTTTCCTGCTGGAACTGAGCTTGGATTTCCTATCGCGATCTTTTTAATCTCAGGCAATTGTAGATCTTCTAATTTTTTGATCTTGAGTTCACTTGTTTTAGGTTGGATTAAAACTAAAGTGTTTTTGAGTAGAATAGTCTTTGTAGAAGATTCTAAAACTTCTGCTTTGATCCCCTTATCTACTATATCCTGATCTGCGGAAATGAAAACATCTACTGGAGCACCTTTTTCTATTTGTTGGTATAAACTTCCGGAAGATCCAAAATTGAATACAGCTTTGATTCCAGTTTTTTGTTTGAATGTGGTTCCGAGTTCTTTTAACACATCGGTTAAGCTAGATGCTGCAGAGATTGTGATCTCTTTTTCCTTCTCTTGCGAGAAAGAAGGGGATTGTATAAGTAAAAGTAAAACAGGAAGTAATATATATAGTCTTTTGATCATTCGTTTAATAATTCCTTACCAATGGGATTTTTTAAGTAAGATCCCGGAAACTGTCAATACCAATACACAAGTAATGGATGCAACGAATACAAGTAACAAAGAGAATTCATCTTTTCCGGATTGAACGGAATCATAAATGGCAAGTGCGATGGTTTGTGTTTTTTCAGGAATATTTCCTGCGATCATCAAAGTTGCACCGAACTCTCCCATTCCTCTTGCGTAGGCCATCATAGATCCTGCTAAAATTCCTCTCCAAGAAAGTGGGAGTATAACTGTTAAAAAAGTTTCCCATTTAGATTTTCCTAAAGTGAGTGCTATCTCTTCATATTCAGGATCCAGATCTTCGAAGGCAGCCTTTGCGGATCTATAAACTAAAGGAAAGGAAACGATTGTAGAGGCTAAAATTGCTCCATGCAAATTAAATAATATAGAATATTGGAATTGCTCTAAGAGAAAATGTCCGATCACTCCTTTTTTGCCGAATAAAACCAAAAGGTAATACCCAAGCACTGTGGGAGGAAGAACCATCGGTAAGGTCAAAATTGCATCCGCAAATGTCCTTCCGAAAAATCTAAGCTTGGCCATCCAATACGCGAAAAATATTCCGAGTAAGGCTGCGAAAAATGTAGAAAAAAATGTTACCTTAAGTGTGAGAAAGAGAGGATATCTGATGGAGTTCCAATCGAAAGTATCCATCAGACTGACTTAAAGTTTAGAATTCCATAATGTTAGTGAAGAAATTGTTGTTAAGGCCCAAAAAGAACAGAATGCATAAAAATTAAAATTATAATAATAATCTTGGTCTCTGATAAAACTTACGAAAAATACATCCGGTAATAAGAGCCCAAGCACCAATAATATTCCTGAAAATCCTTGCAGAACAACGATCGTCTTTCCTACCCATTCACTTCTCCAGAAACCGCCAAAGAAGAATGTTAAAAAACAAGGAATAATGAAAAATATATTCGAAGCAGTTCTTACGTTTACTTCTTCTATACCACTTCGGCTTGGTTCAATTCCGAAAAAACTGCCTAGTTTGGAAATTAGATCCTGCCCCGATTCTACGCCTAAATTGATGGAGTAATTAATCCAACTTCCTAAGCTAAAGAATAGTTGAAGCAATGCTAAAACGAAGATCAATTTTTCCTTTCCACTTTTTTCGGAATAGAATTCAATAAATCTTCCTAAAAGTTGGGAAAGAAATCTTTTCCAACCGTTTAAAACTACGGAAGTTGCAGGCAATGCCAGGCTTAGATCTCTGAGAAGGTTTTTGATCATCCTAAAGAAACCGTCATCTCCACTTCTACCGGAGCTCCTAATGGAAGTGCGGAATTTCCCACTGCGAAGCGCGCATGACGTCCCGCTTCTCCAAAAATACTTAAGAGAAGATTGGATGCATGATTTGCGACTAAATGTTGCTCTATAAAATCAGGGCCGGAAGAAACGAACACTCCGATCTTTACGATACTCTTTATTTTATCCAGATCTCCGATCACTCCTGCGATGGCTGCAAGCCCGTTCAACGCGGCTTGTTCTGTGGCAGCCTTTACATCATCGATAGAAAGCCCGGCACCTAAGGTTCCTGTAAGCATGAGTTTGCCGTCTTTTAAGGGCAATTGGCCGGAAGTGAATACCAGATTTCCTGTTTGTATGGCAGGTATATAAGCTGCAATCGCCTTAGGCGCAGGTGGGAGTTCCAACCCAAGGGATTTGATTTTTTCGAGTATGCTCATTCTGTGAGGGTTTCCTTTTCCCGTTTCTCTTCTATTCCTGGATGGTTTCTCGTTTTTTCAAGCACGTATTTCGTTCCAGGCCCGGGGATTTTCCTTTACGTAGGGAAGACTTTATGACAAGCTTCTTGTAGGCAAGCATGTCCTCAATACTCGAATTGGAACCTCATCCAGAATATCCGGAAGCCTATATGGTATGCCGTCGCACGGGGGTCCATTTCTATAAATTGGCAAAGGAAAGGGATTACGAAGATTCCTATTTTCAAGAAGAATACAAGAATCAGTACAAAAAGACCTATTATGAGGATGAACCTCAGCTTAGAAATTTAGCCAAGGCACGTTTAGAAATCATGAGCGCATTCCAAAATCCGAAAGGTAAAACTCTTTTCGAGATAGGATCTGCCGCTGGCTTCTTCTTATCCGAAGCGGAGAAGAAGGGATACAAAGTGAAAGGTTTGGAACTTTCTTCCACAGAAGCGGAGTATTCTAAAAACAAATTAGGTTTGGATGTTGTCTCCGGTTCGTTCTTGGATGATTCCATTTTTCCCAAAGAAACTTTCGATGCGGTCTGTGCGTTTTTTGTAATAGAACATTTTCCGAATGCGGAACTTGTTTTCGAGAGGATCAATAAATTGTTAAAGCCGGGTGGGCTATTATTCTTAGGTCTTCCTTCATTGAATGGACCTTCTTTTCAAACCAATCCTGAAGAATGGTTTCGTACTCATCCGTCGGACCATTTTTGGGATTACTCACCTGATTCTCTTAAAAAAATGTTGAAAATGTACGGTCTCGTCACGGTATATAAGAAACCTATGTCATACCATCCTAGTAGAGATAAAGGATGGAAAGGCAAATACCTGACACATCGGCTCTTTGTTCGCTACGCAAACCTCTCCTGCTACGCCGACACATTCCACTCAATCGCGATTAAAAAAATATGAAATTCGAAGAATTAAATCTAGAGCCTAACCTGCAAAAAGCAATCCAAGACGCAGGATTTACTGAGCTCACTCCTATACAAGAAAAAGCAATCCCTCCCGGAATAGAAGGTAGGGATGTAACCGGTTTAGCACAAACAGGAACCGGTAAAACTGTGGCATTCTTGGTGCCAACCATTCACTCCATCTTGACAAGAGGAATACAAGGGGTCAGCACTTTGATCCTTGCTCCTACAAGAGAGTTAGTGATCCAAATTTCGGAAGAAGCCGAAAAGTTACTGAAACATACGGACTATAGAGTTGTCCCAATCATCGGTGGAACGGATTATAAAGTCCAAAACAGAGATCTGAATGGACTGAATGGTCTTATCGTTGCAACCCCGGGAAGATTGATCGACTTAGCAAGAAGCGGAAGCGCTGATCTTGAAAAGGTTGAGTTCTTCATTTTGGATGAAGCGGATCGTATGTTGGACATGGGTTTCATTTACGATATACGTTGGCTTCTTCATAAATGTAAGAATAGAAAGCAGACTTTACTTTTCTCAGCAACTCTCTCTGTAGAAGTTATGCGTCTTGCATATCGTTTTATGAACGAGCCTGTTGAGATACAGATCAATCCTGATAAACTGATCACGGAAAGAATAGATCAGAAGCTTGTTCATTTGGGAAGAGAGGAGAAGTTACCTTATATGGTGAACTCCATTCTTGCAGAAGAATTGGAAGGGCAAGGGATCATATTCACAAATTTTAAAGCGAATATTCCTAAAATAGTCCATTCTCTCAGAAAGTTCGGAATTCCGATCACAGGAATTTCTTCGGACTTAGACCAGAAAAAAAGACTTAGACTTATGAGGGATTTTAAATCCGGAAAGTTCAAGTTTATGGTGGCGACTGACGTCGCAAGTCGCGGTATCGACGTAGAGAATATCGAAGTAGTTTTCAATTTTGATCTTCCTCAGGACACCGAGAACTATGTGCATAGGATCGGAAGAACTGCAAGAGCCGGAAGAGTTGGTAAATCTATCAGCTTCTGCTCTGAGTCCGATTATGTTGAATTGGAGAAGATCGAAAAATATCTGAAACAAAAGATAGATGTTCTTCCTGTTCATGAGGAAGCGCTAACATTCCCTGCTGGCGAGTTCCAAGTTTTTGTAGGTGGAGATGCATTTGATAATGCACCTGTCGAAAGAAATGGGAACAGAAACCAAGGAAGAGGCGACAGAGGTCCTAAAAAACAAAGAGGAGATTTCCAACGTAACGGTAACGGAAATCAAAGAGGCGAGAAGAACTGGAATAGAGAATCAGGAGATCGTAAAAAAGATTTCAATAGAGATTCCAAACCAGGTAAGCCAAGCGGCGGTCATAAAAAAAGACCGGAAGCTGCTATCCAAGAAGCACAAGAGTTTTTACAAAAAGCGGACAGTGTATTCGGTTCCAATGGTGCTCGTAAAGATAGAAACCAGAAAAATCAGAACCAGAAGAAAGGAAAACAACGTTCCGATTTCCAAAAACAACATTCTCCAAATCACCAAAATCAGGAGAATAAAAAACAAAAATCGAATTACGATAAAAGCAAACGTAACTTATTCGATATCAACGATTCTAAAAGATCTTCAGACAAGAAGAAGGGATCAATTTGGACAAGGATCAAATCCTTCTTTGGGGGTTAGGATTCTTTCTAATATTTAGCGCGCCCGTTTTTGCCGAGTCAAGAATACAAACTATCGGCAAGAACGGATACGTTTCTTTCGAAGAGATCCATAAAAGGATCCCAGGACTACAATCTAAATTCGAGTCTGCTACATTAGTAGGCTCCATCTCTCACGCTTCCGGTGAGATCCGTTTTAGGATCGGTGCTTCCTTTTATGCAATCAATGGTAGTTTAGAAAAAACGAATTTACCGGTCGTATATAAAGAGAAAGACTTCTTACTTCCTCCCGATCTGGTAGAAGCAATTTTTGTTCGCCTATTACCCGGAGATGTAAGTTACGAACTTAAAGAAGACGAACTTATATTTGATCTATTGCCTAAAGCAGAAAGATTGAAACTTTCTGCGATCATTGTGGATGCGGGACATGGAGGAAAAGATCCGGGAACTTCTTCCGATAAAGGGACCCAGGAAAAATTGGTTTCTCTGCAGGTGGCTCGTTTCCTGAAAAAATTCCTTAATAAGGTGTATCCGGAAGTTAGGGTGATCCTGACCAGATCCAATGATTCATTTATAGAATTGGAAAGAAGGTCCGAGATCGCAAATAAAGAGATCCAAAAGGGCGGATCAGTTTTATTCGTAAGTTTACATTGTAATGCCTCTATCTCTTCCGATGTGAATGGCTTCGAAGTATATTATTTATCCCAGACCCCCAGCACGGAAACCGCAAGAGAAGTCTCTTTATTCGAAAATGGCATTTCGGGCAAGAAGAGTGGGACCTCCTACGGGAAGATCCAGGCAGGAATGATGTCCTCTATGATCCAAAGAAGAAGTCGTCTTCTCGCCAGAAGTGTCGAATCCGAGATGAAAAAAAACCTTGGTCCAAAGATATTGTCTAGAGGAGTGAAGAAAGCGGACTTTTCCGTGCTAAGGGGAAGTTTGATGCCTGCAATCCTGGTCGAAATGGGTTACCTCACCCATAATAAAGAATCTGAGGTATTGGCTGATAAAACCCACCAAGTGAAATTGGCCAAAAGTATATTAGAAGGTGTGAGAGCGTATGAACTTGCAAAAGATTAAGGAAATTTGGAATCGCTTCCTCACTCATCTGGACACTTTCTATACTTGGGTTTTTGAATTAGCAACCAGAGCAGCCGATTCCAAAGAATCCAAAAGAATATTATTCTTAACTTATTCTTGGATCATCGTATTATTATTCCTGACCGGTTTCATTCTCGCAGGAAAAAATCCATTAAAACTACTTGTTCCATTCACATTATACGATCTGCCTAATCTAGATCCTAGAAAAGAAATCGTAATATACGGTTCGGATGGAGAAGGTCAGGTATTCCCGGTAAAAAGAAAAGTCCTCTTAACCGGTGAGAATTTCAGACACGATGTTTTGACATTAGTGGGAGAAGCTGGAGAATCCAGTTATTTCGATCCTACTGTTCCGAATGCTTCTGCGCAGTATAGAAATCTGAAAAAACTTCCGAACTTGCAAGATTCCGTGATCTCTATCTGGAAAAGAGGAGATGTGCTAATCTTGGATTTGAGAAAGTCCACATTGGAAAATCTACTTTCAGATATGAAGTTCCGCATCGATTATACTTACGCAAGTCAGATGACGGAAGAACAAAAGTCTGCAGAGATAGAGCGTAAAAAATTGGGCTTATTGTCTTCTGCATTCTTAGCTACTGAAAAAACATTATTCGAAAACTATCCTGATCTAAATCGGATCGAATATAAGTTAGGCGGAGAAGTGGGGGATTTGCCCGGCTTAAGCTATTTATTATCTTCTTCCCATACAAGACAGCCCTAAGATTTCTTCAGTATTAGCTGTTTTCTCTCTAAATTAACTGTGTGAAAGGGTTGTTTTGGCCCTTTCCAAAGCCGATAGTATTAAGGATATGTCCGGGTCTAAACGTACAACCTTAGTCGTTTTCATACTTTTGATCTCCGGGGTCATATTATCAGCAGCTCCGGATCTGCAAAATTCTCCAGATGTAACAAACATCAACGATTTCCGCACAGATCGTGTAGCATTTCATTATATCCAATTGGTGGATAAGGAAGGCAAGGCCCTTCCTGAAAGAAATCTGAATCGAGACACTTCAGAAGCCACGTTACTTATCATCGACCGAGGACAACTTACTCTTTTAAAGGATGGGTTTGACGACCCAAGCCAAGTAAAGGATAAGGAAAAGGATTACTTAAATAAAATTTATAAATTCACCAGATTAAAAGACCTGGAACAGGAATATTATAAATTACCTGAATCGGAAAGAACCAAACCTTCTTCTAAAACAGAACCAAACCAGGCGGAAACAAGTAAGGCGAATGCTGTTCCGGGTGCCTCATCCGAACCGGAAGAAAAGAATAAAGAATTCGATCTTCTATTAAAATACGATGATGAACTTTTGAAATCGTATGCGGCAGAGAAGGCTGCATATGCAGAATATTCCAGAACTGAACGTATTTACGGAAAAGATTCTCCTAAAACAAGTTCACTTAAAGCAAGATTCGAAGAGGTCCAATCAAAAACCCGGGAAAGGAAAAAGTTCCTATTAGGTTTTTTACATAATACTTCTGCAGATTCGAATCCGTATCCTGGTGATAGAAAAGAGCAAATATTCTATACGAATCATTCCAATGGACTTCCTGATTTCTATCTGCATTCTACCACTCCAAGAGAAGTAGATGGTCTCATGAAAGGAGAAGAAGAAGTCGGAAAAAAATACGGACAACTTTTCAAGACCGCAGTGGACCGACTGATAGATTCTCAGATAGATAAATTGTATTATTATATTTGGAACCGGGATATGACAAATACCCGGATCAAAGTAGATCGTTTTTTAAAAGGGAAAAAAGTCACTGTAGTTACCGGAGACTCCACAGTTTATACTATGATAGACAAAGAAGGAGATGGGATCACTGAATCCTTCTTTGTAGATTCGCCTGGACTAAAATTTTCTTGGGGAAAAGAAGTCCCAAATATTATTTCTATCTCAAATTGTACGGATCAAGCTATCCTAACGAAGATCAAGGCATTGGGGGATGATGTATCTTCCGGAAGAATTCCTAAAAAGGTTGATAAACTAGATTTAGCAATTCCTGAAGAACAGATTCTTTTAGAATTAAAACCTTTATTAAAGAACCTCTAGGATTAGAGTCCTCTAAAAACCGGTTTTCTCTTTTCTTCAATAGATTTGATAGTTTCTCTGAAGTCTTGGGAAAGGAAGTTAAGAGCCTGAGACTCCGCTTCTTTACGCAAAGCAGCGTTTAGTTTTTCGCGATCGTAAATATTCTTCTTTAATTCGCTAAGCGCCATTGGAGCACTTTCGCTGAGAGAAATCGCGATTTCCGTTGCTCTTTGTAAAACTTCCGCTTTCGGGACCGAATCATAACAAATCCCTAATGAAAGAGCTTCTTTACCGCTTACGGTTTCCGCTAAGAATAAAAGTCTGTTTGCAGTTTCCATTCCGAATAATTCTTTCGCAAGATAGCTAGATCCCATTCCTGGGTGGATCCCTAATTTCACAAAATTAAATTGGTATTTTCCTTCGTCCGCAAAAACTCTAAGGTCGCAAGCAAGAGTGATGGAGAGGCCTGCACCTATCGCATGGCCATTCGCTGCGCAGATTACCGGAACGTTTAGATCTCTAACGCTCAAGAATAGATTATAAAATTCGAACATTTCTTTTTTGTTTTGTTCGAAAGATTTCTCAGCAAAAGATTTTAATAATTCGAAATTACCGCCGGCAGAGAAGATATCGTTCTTACCGGTAATCACAACCGCTCTAGGCGGGTTCTTTTTTAAATTTTCAATATGAGCTTTAAACTCCAGACCCATAGGAACGGTCATGGAGTTTTTGGTTTCCGGGTTATTCAGATAAAGAATTTCTATTCTAGATTCGGAAGAAAGTTCTACTGTTTCTGAATCAACTAATGCCATTAAACAGCTTCCTGTTTTAATTCAAAACTTTCGTACCAAACTCTATCTGAGATAGAAAGAGGTTTTTCTCCTATCCCCATTTGGTCGTAATAATCCAGTAAAATTTCTAAATGAACATTCTCTTCGTCTTCTAAAGTCCAGAAACTACTATCGATGGACTTGGAAACAAGAGCTTGGCCTCTAACGGAGTCCACAAAATAATCAGGTTTATCGGAGAAGATCAGATGAGCAGAGATAAGATCGAAACGAATAGTATCCACAATCTTAGAAAATTCAGAATCAGCTTTATCAAAATAGCGGGAAGCGATCTCAGTTTGGAAATAATCACCCCAAGTTAGAATGTCCGGCTCAACTCCTGTGCGTTCTTTGATCTCTTGGAGTTTTTCTCCTTCCAAAAATGGTTTGGAAGCGAATTTATCCACAAGTTCTCTGAGTGAAATCAAGTTGAGGATCTTATTCGCGGAAAGTTGTCCACGACGCATCATATCGAAAAGTTCTGGATTCAGTTCGGACTTGTTCTCTGCCATGATTTATTTTTCGGCAGAAGCATAAAAATCCCCCGAACAATTTCCTTCCGGAAAATACTCGTATATGTCTCATTTTAGAAAAAAAGAAGAATGCTACGATTTCCGGAAGGTGGGACTGGATTCCTAAAGTCCCGGAGTCGAAAATAAAGATACGGGAGAATTTTACCCGGACCGCCATGGCTGTAGGACGATCGGATACACTTCAGGAACTGATTACGATTTTAGAAACGATGTTTGGAGAAACAATCATCGGTTCGGATATTAATTTAGTTAAACACCTCTTCTATAGTTTGAAAGCGGACCAAAGAGAATTTCCATTCGATTATGAAGGGGAGAAGCTTACTTCCGTTGTTGAAGAAGTCAGCGAGGATACACTTGTTCTATATGTTCCTTATCTCCAGCCCAAAGGGATCTTAAGGGCAAAAATCAGTTTCGAAATCTTGAATATACTTTATCAGTTCGAAGTTGTACTTCTGGATTTTTGGGAAGATCATGTTCGGGTCAAGATCCCTTCCGAATTGCAAGCTGCCGCATTCCGTAAAAATCTCAGGGTCGCAGTAGACGATCTTTTTATGAATTATGTGATCCTCTATCGCTCCTTGAGCGGAGGAGAAAGAGAACTTGGAAAGAATTTAAGCGTCGAGCAAAGATTTTTTCATCTCATGAAGGAGATCAAAAAGGATAATCCAAGTCTTAAGTTGATCAACTTAATGGTTACTGAATATATTCTGGGGATCTCAAAGGATTACGAGATCGTATTTTTCGGACCAGGAAAAGACGGAGGATTTTTCGGAGACTTTGTCAAAAAGTATAATCGTTCCGTCTATGTTCCGGATTGTTCATTAATTAAAAGTTATATAGGAGAGGAGAAGGATCCTTATCTAGATAATTTCCGCGACGAGTATCTACGTTTAATCCAAACTAGAGGCCAGGCAAAGGCGGATGAGTTTTTTAGAGAACTCCAAAAAGAAGAAGTTCGTAACTTCTTAATTTCCTATATAGTTACTCCAATTCGTTTATTCAACGATCCGATCGGTTATGTAAGGGTATTTTCTACTGCGATGGATAAATTTTCTATCGTACAACAACAGGCATTATATATAGAAGAATTGGGCGATATTCTTACTTATGCTTTAACAAAAGTATATATCCGCCAAGAAAACTTTAGAAATGAAGAAGCAGTAACTCGTATCCTGGATATCAGTATGAACGGTCTTCTCTTTGAGATACAAGACGAAAGGACTTTCAATTATTTAAAGCAGCATAATATCATTAAGATGTTCATCCCGATCTCGGAAAGAAATTTAGTCTTAAGGGGAGAAGTAGTCCGATTCCTGGAAATCGGAAATGGAAAATACCAATTAGGTGTGAACTTTTTTGATTCTAATCCGGATGATATGGTCTTCTTGCAGCATTATATTTTTAGCAAGAAGATGCGGATACTTTTTGAGTAGGGACGAAGTCCTTAAGTAAAGGTTAAAGTTTCTCTTCTTATTCCGAGCCCTCAAGTTTTTCGAGGACCCCCATTTTTCCGTTTTCATAATCTCTGAAAGCTTCAGCAATTTCGGCTGACGAGTTCATTACAAATGGTCCGTATCCGAAGATGGGTTCGTCTATTGTCATGCCTCCCAAAAACATAAGTTTCGTATCTTGGGTAGCTTTAAGAGTAAAGGTATCATCTTCTCTCTCTAAGACTGCAATTTCTGCATCTCCAAGGAACTGATCTTCGTTGATAGCAATGGATCCATGAGCAACAAATACAACGGCTGTTTGGCCGATCGGAACTTTGAACTCAACAAGTTGGTCGGCTTTAAGATGAATATCCCACAAATTGATCGGGGTAAAAGTCGACGCAGGGCCTTTTGTTCCGTCATAGTCACCAGCAATCACTCTTAGGTGTCCTGCTCCATTCGGGAGTTGAACAACTGGAATATTTTCTTTTCTGATTCCTTGGTATTTGGGTTTGGTCATTTTAAATTCTTTCGGTAAGTTGACCCAAATTTGAATGCCGTGTAATTCCCCGCCTTTTTCCGAGAATTCCTTTCCATGAAACTCTTCGTGAGTAAGTCCAGAGCCCGCTGTCATCCACTGAACGTCACCGGCCCTAATAATGCCGCCGCCACCGGAAGAATCTCTGTGCTCCAATTCGCCTGAAAAGATAATTGAAACTGTTTCGAAACCTCGGTGAGGATGCTCACCAACTCCAAGACGATGACTCGATCTTGACGGAGCAAATTCGGCAGGGCCTAAATAATCCATTAATAAAAATGGAGAAATATCTTTGGCGATATCTCTATAACTGAAAATGGATCTTGCAGGAAAACCATCTCCGACCCAATGAGGGGTATCTGCTCGTTGAGTGAATAATATTTTTTTCATACTAATTGGACTAAAAATTCCCTGAATTCTGAGATAAATTTACACTTAGAGCTAACTCTAGGTCAGTCTCATCTTTAGGATTTCAAAATATCCGGAGGATCTGAATGAGCAAATTTCTAAGCATTTCCGAAATTTCAGAGATCACGAATTTCAGTCCTTATACTCTTCGCTATTACGAAAAAATCGGTATTCTGCGCAAACCTGAAAGGATGTACGGAAAAGATCGAAAATATTCAGAAAAGGAGATCCGGCATCTTATGGGAATTAAAGCCCTAAAAGAGATGAATATGTCTTTAGATGATATCAAGGAATTCTTCATCGAAGGATGTATTTGGGATAAAGTAGAGAGTGGGGAAAATTTCAAACCACCTTTGAATAAAAGGATCCGCATCTTAGAAACTCATCTTCAAAAACTGGAACAAAAGAAAAAGGATCTGGAATCAATGATCCGGCTCGCAAAATCGAAATTAAAAGAATATGAAACTCTTTTAAAAAAAGAATAGGAACTTAAAATGCAATCATTCAAACCATACCTTTCTCTAATATTTTTTGCTCTCATTACAGGGACCACATTTCACGTAGCAAAAGAAGCGCTTACTTACTTCTCACCAAGTCTGGCTGGAGCACTTCGTTTCATATTTGCGACCTTCTTCTTACTTTTGTTCGTGTTCATTACGAATAGAAAATTGTTAAAAGTTGATCGAAGAACTTTATTAGTATTTGTTTCGCTCGGGATTATTGGGGTTTTCGGATTCAATTTTTTCTTTTTTATTGGAATGCAAAAAGCATCTCCTATGAATGCAGCTATTGTGATTGCTGCGAGCCCAGCAATTGCAATCTTTCTCTCTTATTTCCTTTTAAACACAAAAGTTAAGATCCAGCATTATCTTGGAACTTTGATCTCCTTTCTAGGAGTTGCACTTGTAATTTCTGACGGCAGTGTATCTGCTCTTGTTAATGCATTTCATGGAGAAGGGATACTGCCTATCTTGATCGCGGCCTCTTGCTGGAGTTTTTACTCAGTAGGAATGAAGAAGTATATTCCGGGAGTTTCTACAATCCAAACGACTGCATTTACAGCGTTATTCGGAACAATCGCTTTATTGGTTTTAACTTTGATTAATGGAGATTGGAATACAGAATTTTCGATCATTCCTAATTCAGCTTGGTTGGCGATCCTGTATATGGCTGGATTAAGTACTTTCTTAGGATATCTATGCTGGAATTTCGGCATCCAAGCAGTAGGTCCTGATAAAGCTGTCATTTTCGGTAACTTGATCCCGGTAATTGCAATGTTAACTTCCTGGGTCCTAGGAGAAACTCCTAATGTGTATGATCTTAGTGGTGCTTTACTTGTAATTATCGGTATCTTCATAGTAAACGCAAAGTTGCAATGGGCAAAGTTTGATCGAAGGGTAGAAGTTTCTAAATAGGATCTTGGATTACAGTCAAAATTTGGTCGCCTAGATCGATTCTTCGATCTGGAGTCCGGATGGAAGATCGGATTTTATCCTTAGGCTGGAGATAATCTTTTCGTTTGGATTGGCCTTTTACGAATAGTTCCCATTTTTTCTTCTCAGATAAAAGACCCGCGATCTTTTGAACCAATTTCCCCGGAGCTCTTAATGCGCAACCGGAAGGAGTGCCTGTAATAAGAATGTCTCCCGGATTTATATTACAGAATTTTGATAGTTCTACAATTGTTTCAGCTGGCTTATAAACTAAATTGGAAGCAGTGTCATGTTGTCTGATCTCATCGTTTACTAGTAAGGTTAGTTCTAAACTTTCTAAAAGTTCAAAATCACCCGGCTCTAATACTGCAAGCATTGGACCAGCAGGTAAGAATGTTCTGTAGGATTTTCCTTTATACCATTGGAGTTGCGGTAATTGAATATCTCTTGCGGAGATATCGTTTGCCATAAAAAATGCAGCTACAAATTGAGAAGCATTGTCTAAAGTTACCCTTGAATTTGAATCAATTCTTTTACCGAAGACTAATCCTAATTCAATTTCATAATCCAAGAGTTTTACATGTTTTGGTCGGATCACTTTGCCTATAGGTGAAGAAAGGGAAGCATCCGACTTTGTAAAAAACATATTATAGGATTTATCATCTGGGTTTAGGCCTGATTCTATCAAATGTTGTCTATAGTTTGCGCCTTGGCATACGATCTGACATGGAGCTGTAATAGGAGAGAGGACGGAAACTTTATCTAAAGTATATTTTGTTCCGGTTTTTATTTTCGCATTCTTTTGAATGGACCCTAAAAATTCTTTCGTGTTGATATCTCCGAGTCCTAAAGAGGTTATTGATCCGTCTTTATAAAATCCCCAATCAATTTTATTATTTTTCTCAAATCGGATATAATTCTTCGCCATTCTCTTCTCCTTAGTATTTAATCCATTTTCTAGGGGATTTAGAAGCCATTGTTTTCATTTGTATTAATGTTTTGATCCGGATCTCCCTTCCTGCAACTAGTCCCTTGAACAGTTCCTTTAGGGTTTGAAAATTCAATCTGGTGTCTAAAAAATCTTCGGGCATATCCTGCCCCCATTGATACAAACTTTTTCGACTGATCTCATGGAATCCCACAGGAACCGAATGATCGAATTTGTCCCCATCTGTATAATGTTCTACTAACATACCAGCGGGGTCTCTTTCGTAATCGAATACTTGGCTTCCTAATAAATGTCTCCCCAACCCCCAGGCAGGTTTCCAGCCTTTATTGAGTAACCACTCTCTACCTTGAGCGATTTCATCTAAGTCCCTTAACTCGAAGGCACAATGTTCTAAACGATCGTCTGCTCCAGTAGCAATTACAATCGTATGGTGATCGGTCAATCCCTCTCCTCTGTTACATCTAAGAAAAGCCAGAACAGGTTCTTTTGATCCTGGAAGTATTTGAATATCGGAAGGGATCAGTCCGAATGTATTACAATACCATTGTGCATTCTTAAAGAATTCCTGCTTTAGAAAAACTGAATGTCCTAATCTAATTACTTCCGGAGGGCCGGAGATACTTGGTTGAGGTGCATTGATACGTTTGGTTGTATCAAAATGATTCCAAACTCTTTTAGTATTTGCTCTTGGTATATGATGGATAGGAGAAGAATAAACAGCCTCCACTGGAAGACCGGAGGGATCAAACAAGGTGACTGATGGAATGTCTCCAAATCTTCCTTTCGGATGAAAGATCGCCCCATCTAATTTTCGTAGTGCAGAAAATTGTTTCTGATCCGAAACAAAGAATCCAAAGCCGAGCAAAAAATCCCTATTGGCCTTTTCGATGGACCAACAGGGGAATCCGGAGCTGCTTGTTTGAATCATCCACTGAGAGCAGCTTATTGGCTTGCGAAAAATTTAATAGAGAGAGGCCAAAACCTCAAGGCGGGGGAGATTATTTTATCCGGCGCATTGGGTCCTATGGTGCCTGTTCAATCTGGGGATGATCTGGATGTAGAGATTAAGGGACTTGGAAGAGTTACTTGTAAAATGGTTTAATTCTATATTTATAAATTAGGTTCTTATTATGGAAAGAAAAGTAAAAACAGCTATCATTGGATCCGGAAATATTGGAACGGATCTAATGATCAAAATTTTGAGAAATTCAAAAGACCTGGAGCTGAGTGCTCTTGTCGGTATCGACCAAAACTCCGATGGATTGGCCAGAGCAAATAGATTAGGAGTTCCGACCACTTATAAAGGAGTTCAGGGCTTATTAGAGCTTCCTAATTTTAGTGAAATAGAGATCGTATTTGATGCTACTTCTGCTTCTTCTCATATTGAGAACGATAGAATATTAAGAAAAGAAAATCAAAATATTCGGATGATCGACTTAACTCCCGCTGCAATTGGACCTTATTGTGTGCCGGTAGTAAACCTGGAGCAGAATATAAACCAAAAGAATATTAATATGATCACGTGTGGCGGCCAGGCAACTGTTCCGATTGTATACACAGTTTCCAGAATAGTAGATGTCTATTATGCGGAAATTGTTGCCTCCATTAGTAGTATGTCTGCAGGGCCTGGTACTAAGGCGAATATAGACGAGTTTACGGAGACAACTTCGAAAGCATTGGAATCGGTTGGCGGAGCAAAAAAAGGAAAATCCATCATTGTGATGAATCCTGCAGAGCCTCCACCAATGATGAGAGATACAATTTATATTCTTTCGAAGTTAGAGGATCAATCTAAGATCGAAACATCGATTTTAGAAATGGTGAGAGAAGTCCAAAGTTATGTGCCTGGCTACCGTTTGAAACAAAAAGTTTTATTCGATGTTATTCCTGAAGATAGACCTTTAAAAATTCCTGGTATCGGTGCACTTTCCGGATTAAAAACCACTATTTTTATAGAAGTGGAAGGAGCGGCACATTATCTGCCTTCTTTCGCAGGGAATCTGGATATAATGACTTCTGCAGCTTTGGCAACTGGAGAAAGGATATCTAAATTAAAAAACTATAATCTACAGGAGATTGTGAAATGACCCTCCCGGGTAACAAAAAACTTTTTATTTCAGACGTAACTTTGCGGGACGGAAGTCATGCAATTCGTCATCAATATTCACTTACTCATGTGAATAATATCGTGCAGGCGCTTGATGATGCCAAAGTGGATAGTATAGAAATTGCGCATGGAGATGGACTCCAAGGGTCCAGTTTTAATTACGGATTTTCGGCTCATACAGATCTGGAGATGATCGAAGAAGCCTCTAAAATCGTAAAACATGCAAAAATTGCAACTTTACTTCTTCCAGGAATAGGAACTATTCACGATCTTAAAGATGCGTATAACGCAGGCGTCCGTTCCGTTAGGGTAGCGACTCATTGTACAGAAGCGGACATTTCTAAGCAACATATAGAATATGCGAAACATTTGGGAATAGATACAGTTGGTTTTCTGATGATGAGTCATATGATCTCCTCTCGAAAGTTAGCAGAACAAGGCAAACTGATGGAAAGTTATGGAGCGGAATGTATTTACGTGGTGGATTCCGGCGGAGCTATGAACATGAACGATATTCGAGATCGTTTTCGTGCGTTGAAGGATATTCTAAAACCGGAAACCCAAACAGGAATTCATGCTCACCATAATCTTTCCTTAGGAGTAGCTAATTCTATTGTCGCTGTTGAAGAAGGATGTGACAGAATTGATGCTAGCCTGGTTGGCATGGGCGCCGGTGCTGGTAATGCCCCTTTAGAAGTATTTATAGCGACAGCCTCTCGTATGAATTGGAACCATGGAACTGATCTGTTTATCTTAATGGATGCTGCAGAAGATTTAGTCCGTCCATTACAAGATAGGCCGGTGAGAGTAGATAGGGAAACATTAGCGCTTGGATACGCAGGCGTTTATTCTAGTTTCTTGCGCCATGCAGAAGAAGCTTCACGAAAATTCGGGGTCAAAACGGTTGATATCCTAATCGAATTAGGCAACCGTAAAATGGTCGGTGGCCAAGAAGATATGATTGTCGATGTGGCTTTGGATTTGTTGAAAAGGTGAGGCTCGTTAATCTTTTGATAATAAGTTAATTCAAAAAGGAACCAATTTATTCCAAGGTAAGGTCGAATAATTTTAATACGTTAGCGATTTTTGAAGGAGTAAAAGATGAAACGGTTTGCTTTTCTAATCTCGTTCATTCTCGGATTTCCTGAATTGTTAATGGCCGAAATGGTTCCTCGAAATGACTTTTCGACTTATACAGAAGACGCAAATTCTAAAGTTGGATTTTCTAAGGATTATTTTTCTTTTTCATTCTTTTACGGAGGATCACTCGGACCTCCAAGCGGTTCATTCATAGATGCAGAAAAAGATTATGATCATAATCTTTTAAACCGGATACAAATGGGCGAAGTGAAAAGGAATATAGTAGGAATGCCTGCAATTTCTACATACGATCGTCCGATTTATCAAAGTACAGGTTTATATGGAATCGAGTTGGAATCCGGATGGACCGATTATATCGGCTACGGATTTACTTTTCAAGGTCAATCTGTTCAGGCTGTTAGACAAAGGGTTCAGAAACAAATCCATTTCGCATTGAATGAAGATGTAACAACTTTGCCGAAAGACGTCCAAGTATATTCTGATATATCGGCGTTAACCTTTCTTTCTGCTCATCTTCTTCCTAAACACAAATTCGATCCTTACATTAAATTAAAAGCTGGGATAAGTTTTCCAACGAGCGATAATATACATGCAAATTCCCGAGATGATTATTTTGCTCGAAATTCGGCAATGACGAATGGGCGGGCTTATTCGTGGGGAATTGGGATTGGCGCGAATTATCATGCTAACTCTAAGTATTTTTATATGGTAGAGTTTTATAAACAAAGTACTCGAATCTATTCCGATCAATTTA
Organism: Leptospira andrefontaineae; assembly: GCF_004770105.1. Lineage (NCBI taxonomy): Bacteria > Pseudomonadati > Spirochaetota > Leptospiria > Leptospirales > Leptospiraceae > Leptospira > Leptospira andrefontaineae. Next base: position 172,696 of record NZ_RQEY01000026.1, read on the forward strand.
CAGGACGAATATTAAATACTTTTTACCTACAGCTTGGGGTGGGGATTAGACTTGCATTGAATAACTGAAATAGATTTAGAAAATTTAATAGATCTGCCCTATTCCTTCTTTCTGTATTATAAAATTACTTAAATTCAATCCAGCATTAAGTAATTCCTTCTTTAATTCTTCAACAGGTGCGTTTATTGTTTCCTCTGTTTGTTGAAATGTTCCAAAATGTATTCCGATAGAAAGTTTAGAACTTAAATCCTTATGAGCTTGAATCGCATCCGAAGGATTCATGTGGACTAACCTCATAAACCATCTAGGCTCATAAGCTCCGATTGGTAAAAGAGAAATATCAGGTTCGCCTAAACGTCTCTTAATTGCCTTATAGTGAGAAGAATACGCGGCATCACCGCCAAAATATACTCTTCTATTTCCGATTTTGATCATATAACTACCCCATAAACTGCGATTCCAATCGAATATCCCTCTCGCGGAAAGATGTTGTGTAGGAGCAAATGTCACTTCTGCTTTCTTTTCTATTTTAATCGTTTCCCACCAATCCATTTCTTCTGTATTAGAAATTCCTTCAGATTGCAGGAGTCCTTTATCTCCCAGTGGAACTAAAAATTTAGGTGAGAATTTTCTATTTAGGTTTTTCAAAGTTTCCAGGTCTAGATGATCATAATGGTTATGACTTATAACTACCAGATCTATTCGGGGAAGATCCGCCATCTGAATGCCTGGTTCTCTTACTCTTTTTGTTCCGGCCCAACTCACCGGACTGATTCTCTCGGACCAAACCGGATCAGTAAGAATGTTTATTTCACGGGTTTGGATCAGTACCGTAGCATGATTGATGAAAGTGATCGCTATTTGATCTTTATATAATGGAGTTTTAATGGGATTAGTTTGTTCATTTTGAACCTTCTTTGGCCATTCTTCAAGATCAATCGTGGCCAGAAGTTTTAAAATTCTCCATATTCCATTTTCTTCAACCTGTGTTGGATTGTAAAAACGTTTCCCATCGAAATGATCCGAGTTTGGGTATTTGGTAGACACACAACATGTAAATAAGGTAGAAAAAAGAAAGAATATATATGGAAGAACAATTATGTTTTTCGATCTTATTCTTGTGATGCCGGTTCTATGATTATCCTTTTTAAAAAATCGGTCCATTTCGATCCTCTTGCAATTGGCGATGTATATCTAGGATTATAATGGAATTAGAGGGGACGGTAAAGATTCGATACTGCCTTATCATTGCCTAATCCTACCTTATGGAATTTCGGTTGTAAGATCCCGAAAATAAATTGACTCTCTCTTTAACTTCGCACTATATTTTTTTCCACCTTTGGAGGTTGAAGATGTCTGCAAAATTCGTAATTTATAAGGATGCTAAAGGAGAATACAGATTTAGATTAAAGGCTGGAAACGGAGAGATTATTGCTTCAAGTGAAGGATATTCTTCTAAACAAGCTTGCGAGAATGGGATCGAATCTGTTAAGAAAAATGCACCCGGTGCGCCAATCGAAGAAGAGTAGTTATTACAAAGTTACCTTCTGCATTAAAGGAACTAGAAGAGTATAGTATCTGTTTCCTTGTGAAGTAGATATTATACTCTTCGATCTATTTTCTATTTAGCTATTCTATCCATAAAAATTTTAGTAATGATCCCTCAAGCGCCAGTCGGTGCAAATTTCCATCTATATAATTTAAAATATTTTTCTTTTTACTGAGCAGGATATTTGTCAATTGCACTCTCTGTAAAATTGATATTAGTCAATCTCATCGAGAGCGCAATTGATGTTTGTCAATTTTACTGTGTTTTCCTGAAGACAATTGCCTAATGTTTGTGGCCAAAGTTATATTCTTCATACACGCATCAAAATGCATTTATATTAATTCTGTTAAGAAATTTCAAAAGTGATAGACTAACGTAAGAATTTAGTTCTATCTCGAGTCTCTAAAATTTGTTCGATTGCGATCTTTGATCTTCAGCAGAGGAGCGTAATAAGAACAGGAGAAGAAAGCTTATATGAGCCGGGACTTAGATCAAGTTGTCGATATGCAGGTGCTTTCGGAACAATCCGGGACTGGGAAAATTCTGATAATAGATGATTCACCGGAGATAGCGTTAGTTTACGATCATTATTGCAGAAAGATGAATTGGGATTTCGATATTGCCTCGAACGGTAAAGAAGGAATGAAGAAGTTCCTTTCTGCTTCAAGGCCTTATTCGGTGTATCTTGTCGATCTGGTCATGCCTGAGCAAGATGGAACAACCTTTATACGGGAACTGAAAGAAAAGGATCCAAATGCAATTATTATAGTTCAATCTTCTCTATATGAACCTGAGAAGATTGTTGAGGTAATGAAGTTAGGCGTCTTCGATTACTTGGTCAAGCCGGTTACGAAAGAAACTTTCGATAGAACGATCACCTTAGCTTTGCAATACAGCACTCTGAGAGATTTTCAAGCCGATATGGAAAGATCCAATCGTGACGTATTGAAAGAACAGCTGGATTGGTTAACGTATAAAGAATCAATCCGGAAATCCGATGAAAACTCATTATCGCTTTCTACTATAAAATCCTTGAATACTTCCTTTTCCCAAGGCTCAGGGATCGGTACTATTCTTTCCCTTATCGATCTACTGAAGATGGGGCATCAAACTACCGAAAACGGAGCATTAGTAAATGATGAAATATTAAATCTTCTTTATTCAAGTCAGGATGTTTTAAGAAAGCAATTAGGTGCTTTGTCGACCATTCTATCTTTGGCTGGAGAGCAAGCGAAGATGGAGGTAATTTCAATATGTAACTTGGTAAATATTTTAACCAAGAGATCTGAGGCATTCCTTCCTTTTTTAGATAAAAAAGATCTGAAGATACGTTTTTCGTCCAGTAAATCGAAAGAATCGGTCAAGATTCAACAGGATTGGATCGGCATCGTATTCGATGAGCTGATCTTGAATGCAATGAAATACTCCAAGAAGTCGACCTTCATCGATGTTTATTTCGGTAAGATAGACGGATATTTCTGTTTGGCAGTTAAGAATGTTGTCATTTCCGCCCAGCACCTCGTGGATGAAGAAAATAAAGAGGTCCTAGTGACTCGTCCTTTTTATCGTCTTCTCCCTCCTGTCGAGGAATTTCCTGAATTGGAAAGGTTCGGAATGGGTCTTGGTTTGACCGCTGTCGATATGATCGTAAACAAACATCGTGGAATATTTAATATTCATAATGTATCAGATCATACTTTGGAAGAGATTGAGCCATGCGTAATGGCTGAAGCCTTCTTTCCTGTGTTATCAAGGTCGGTACGTTGAATATATGGAAGTAGATTACGAAAGTCTATTAAAAGATTATTTGGTAGAGACTCGAGAATTGCTGGATATGGCAGAAGAGTCTATTCTCGGATTGGAGAAGGAATACCATCCGGAGCAGATAAATACTCTCTTTAGAGTGATCCATACCATAAAGGGGAACTCTGCGATTTTTGATTTTCCCTTGATCACGGGCTTGGCTCATTCTTTCGAAAATCTGTTAAATCAGTTACGCAAAAAAGAAATCAAACCTTCCGATCAAGAGATCGGCCTCTTTCTGGAATGTATCGATGCTCTTAAGGAAATGAACGAACACAAAGATACCGTTTCGAATTCGAAAGTTTCCGAATTGGTTTCTAAGATAGACGATATCCTGAAAGCGGAATATGAGAGATCAGAATCCGAAGAAAAGCCTAGGTTCGGATTATATTCTCTGCCTAAAAAAGATAAATCTATAATCACACCTCCCAGTACGGACGGAGTTTCCTTCAAAGACGGAAAAATACTGATCCCTAAAAGTTATATCGCAAAGGCTGAACAGGAAGGCCTATCTCTTTTTCTAGTCAAGTTCCAACCTAAGGATATGGACGACAGGAATTGTTCAAAGGTTGTGGAGGAATTCTCTAATTTCGGCCTAGTGTTGAGTCATGGGAATTTGAACGGGAAGAATGGAACTCATTCGAACGGATCCAAGAATGAAATACATTATGTAGTTATAATGTATTCATCGGACAAGGAGAGTTTTTTAAAATGTTCTCCCATCTCTTTACTTTCTGCTTCTACAATTTTTGAACCTGAAAAGAGAAAAAGTCCATCGGAATCTCGTGTAATACCGGATAGACCCAAACAGTCTGTTCCTGGACCTGAAGTTCAGGATAAATCCAAGGAGGTTTCGGCAGAACACTATCTGAAGATCCCTCTACAACTTTTGGATCATATGATCAATCTTGCAGGAGAAACGATAATCGTAAGGAATCAACTTCTGCAAAAGATAGAGAACTACGATGATCCTTCTTTATTATCAATCGTTCGCAACTTGAGCCAATTGATCACTTCCTCTCAAGAGAGCGTTATGCGAACTAGGCTCCAAAAACTGGAATCACTTTATAAAAGGATTCCTAGGTTGATCCACGATCTTGAAAGAACTACTGGAAAGGAAGTCGAGCTATCTCTGGAAGGAGGAGAAGTCGAACTTGATAAAAATATAATAGACTCGATTTCCGATCCGATCACGCATATGATCCGAAACTCAATGGATCATGGGATAGAATCCCCCGAGGAGCGCATTTTAGCAGGAAAGCCCAGGAAAGGAAAAATACTTTTATCAGCGTCCTTACGAGGAGGGAACGTTATCCTAAAGGTCGAAGACGACGGTAGAGGTTTAAATGTCGATCGTATAAAGAGTAAGGCAGTTGAAAGAGGATTAATAACGGAAGAGGAAGCGCAAAGAAAATCCCCGGAAGAATTATCCGAGTATATTTTCTCTCCAGGATTTAGCACTGCCCATGCTGTTTCTTCCACTTCTGGTCGCGGTGTCGGGATGGACGTGGTAAAGATGAATTTCCAAAAAGCTGGAGGAACTGTATCGGTTTCGTCCAAGCAAAGTGTTGGAACCTCAATTATCGCTACTTTACCTCAGACACTTTCTATCATCAATTGCCAGATGGTTAGAACTTCCGGAATACTTTTCGCAATACCTCAGCAGAATATTTCAGAGCTCATTTTGCTTGATCAAAGATCGGTATCGTATTTGGAGAAGAAGATGGTGTACCAACTTCGAGGTCACCTTCTTCCTTTGATCGATATAGGGGAAATATTAGGATTATCTTCCGATCATTTGGGAGAAACGAATGGCAAGTACATCGTGGTCGTTCATACCGAAAAACATAAATTCGGAATGTTAATAGAAGAGATCGAAAACCCGGAAGAGATAGTTGTTAAACCACTCTCGAAGGATTTGGCAAAGATCAATCTTTATACCGGCGCGGCGATATTGGGAGATGGGAATGTAGCGTTGATATTGGACATTTCCGGAATCAGTAAATTCTTAAAATTGCATACGAATGTAAAAGAAGAACTTCGTTCGAAGTCAGTGCATACGATTGAAGATCGGGAGCATTATCTTCTATTTTCTGTGGAGGATCAAATGTTCGCATTAGATTCGAGATCTGTGATTCGGATCGAACAGGTAGATCCAAAACATTTCGAAAGGATCATGGACAAGGAAGTAGTTCAATACCGAGGAGAAGTAGTCGAGCTTTGTAGATTGGATCGTTATTTCAACTTGAAAGATGAAGGGAAGGATGAACAGAGAACTATGATCCTTGTGCAGACTTCCTTGGGTAAAAAAGGGATCCTAGTACAAGAAATTCATAATGTGATTGGAGAAATAGGCTCTTTTGCTAAGAACGAAGATCAATCTTCCGGAGTTATCGGTAATGGGATCGTATTCGGTCAAACGGTTGTAGTTATCGATCCGATCGTTGTTTTAAAAAAGATCGGGAAAGACCCGATCCGCCAACGCGCAATTTCGGAGTAATGTATGGCGGAGCAAGAAGATAAGAAACAATATTTATCGTTTTTCCTCGGAACTGAAATTTACGGCCTTCCTTTGGAGGCATGTAAAGAAGTGGATCATAATAAAAGAATATTAAGAGTTCCTCATTCTCCTGATTACATAGAAGGGATCGTAAACTTACGCGGTGATCTAGTTACCATACTGAACTTAAGATCGTTATTTGGAAAGGATCAGGTAAGAGGAGAAGGAAAACATTCTCTTATTCGTTTAAAAGGAAAGAAAGAAGCCTTCGCTATTCTTTCCGATTCGGTTTCGGATATCGTAGAAGTTGCGAATAGAGATCTGGAGAGTTGCCCTTCTCATTTAAATGAGAAAGAGGCCAGATTTATACGGAACGTAACTATTTTAAAAGATAAAACCATGATTATTTTGAATAGAGAAGAATTACTACGTTTAGAGGACGAGTGAGGAGTGTATATGTTAGGTTTTGTTTCTCAAGGAAAAGAGAAGGAAAGTGAGAAAAAACAAATGTCGGTAACGTTAACTGACATCGAACGTTTTGTTAAGGATGGGACCACACTTGTTTCTATGACCGATCTGAAAGGACGGGTCATTTATGCTAACAAGGAATTTTTGGAAATAGCGGGTTTGACCAACGATGAGTTAGTCGGTAAACCACATAATGTTGTGCGACACCCCGATATACCTAAGAGTGTATTTAAGGATTTTTGGGATACTATACAGAGTGGTAAACCTTGGAGAGGGATCGTTAAAAACAGATCCAAAAACGGGGATCATTATTGGGTGGATGCAAACGTTGCCCCGAGAATAGAAAACGGGAATATTGTAGGCTTTATGTCGGTCAGAAGAACTCCCGCACGCCAACAAGTTGAAGCTGCTTCCAAATTATATGAGGATATACTTTCTGGGAAACGCAAATTAGAACCTACTCAGAAGAGAAAGATATCTATCAGAACAAAGTTATTCTCATTTATCTTTTTAAGCATATTGGGATTAGGAAGTTTAGCGATATCCGAATTTATGGGATTGATTTCGGAAGTTTTTTTCGGCATTGCCGGAATTTTCGCAGCTGTCCAGATCGCACTAGGTATCTATCTAACTTCTTATATTCTAAAACCTTTAAAAGAGGCCACAGATATCGCGAACAAAATAGCGACAGGTGATCTATCCGTCAATATCGCTCATAATCGTAACGACGAATTAGGAGAATTGGGAAAAGCGATCCTGAATATGCTGATCAATACTGCCGCTTTAATCTCACGATTAAAGGAGAACGGGGATATACTCTTCTCTTCTGCGCAAGAGTTATCGGGAGCGAGCCTGAACTTATCTTCAGGGATTGAAGAAATGTCCCAGCAGTCTCAAACAATCGCAGCCGCGGCAACTCAGATGAATCAGAATTTGAATGTGGTTTCGAGTTCCATTGAAGAGATGTCTGTTTCTGTCGGAGAAGTTGCAAAAAAAGCCGCCGACTCCGCGAAGATAGCGAGAGAAGCGAATTCGACTGCGATTGAAACCAGTAGGCTCGTAAAAGAGCTGGGTGAAAACGCGGATGAGATCGGGAACGTAATCGAAAGTATTTCTAATATAGCCGCTCAAACTAAACTTCTTGCTTTAAATGCTGCAATCGAAGCGGCGGGAGCCGGAGAGGCCGGTAAGGGTTTTGCGGTAGTGGCATCGGAAGTGAAAGAACTTGCTCGCCAATCCGCGGAATCTTCAGAAGAGATCAAAAGTAAGATCTCTACCATACAGAAGAGTACGGAAAGGGTGATTGAATCCATCGGTAAAATTACTAGCGTGATTGCCGAAGTAAACGAGATCAGCGGCAGTATTGCTTCCGCAGTAGAGGAGCAATCCATCACGACCAAGGAGATCGCAGCCAATGTCAGCCAAACATCCCTTTCGTCTAACGATGTAACTAAGAACATTAACGGGATCTCTACCGCTTCTTTAGATGGAGCTAAGGATGCAAGTAGCGTATCTAAACTTTCTCAATCTCTACAAGACCTTGCTGCAGGTTTGACCATGTTAGTGAATCAATTCAAAATATCTAATGCTTCAAAGTAGAAGGTGAGCTCGTTGGAATTACCTCTAGAAAAAAATAAAACGGCTCGAAAGACATCCGTCTTCGTCGTGGACGACTCATTGGTTTATCGAAACCTTCTTCGGAATACATTTTCCCAAGACGGTGAGATTGAATTTTTAGGAGCGGCGATAGACGGGAAGTTCGCCCTTCCTAAGATCGCTCAACTGAGACCGGACTTCGTGATTTTGGACGTAGAAATGCCTCAGATGAACGGTATCCAAACATTAGGAGAAATTAAATCGAAATTCCCTGAAACGCAGGTGATTATGCTTAGTTCCCTTACTCAGGATGGAGCAAAGATCACATTGAAAGCCTTAGAGATGGGGGCGATCGATTTCGTTCCGAAACCTAACGGGGGACAAGAAGTGGCGTTAGGCGAAACATTGGGATTATTAACTTCCAAAATTAAGGCTCTCCGTTCAAACAGACCTACCATTCAAGGCTCCTTCGAAAAGAAAAATCCTCCAACTAAGAGGATGCAAATTCATAGAGAGACGAATTGTGTGATATGCGCAATAGGGATATCTACCGGAGGACCTGTTGCCTTGCGTAAATTATTTCTGAAGTTACCATCGGATCTTAATGGAAGTATTGTAATTGCTCAGCATATGCCTCCGTTGTTCACAAACTATCTGGCAGAAAGTCTTTCACAAGCTGCGAACATGCGGATCAAAGAGGCGGAAGACGGAGAAGTTTTGAAGAAAGGAGTAGCTTATATTGCTCCCGGAGGAAAACAACTTGAGATCGTTAATGGTATTTCTGGTCCTGCAGCAAGAGTTTTTAACGGCCCGGAAGAAGAATTATGTAAACCGTCCGTAAATATCCTTTTTAAATCTTTAGCCGAAAATTTCCCGAAAGAAACTGCGGCGATCATTATGACGGGAATGGGAGAGGACGGTTATCTAGGAATGAAAGAATTAAAGAAGAATGGATCCTATCTGATCGCACAGGATAGGGAATCATGTACCGTTTTCGGAATGCCTAATCGTCCAGTCCAGGAAGGACTCGTCGACGAAGTGTTGGATGTAGATGGTATCGCCGAGAAGATCTCCAGCTTATTACAAAGGATATAATTAGAATGCAAGATGCTACCTTCGAATTGATGGAAATGATAAAACAGGCGACAGGTATATCCTTGACCGAAGAGAAAACTTACCTTTTGGAAAGTCGTCTTTCGGATATATTATCAGATTATAATTTATCTAATTTTTCCGAATTGTCAAAAAAATTCAAAGAAAGTTCCGATCTCGAATTTAAAGAGAAGGTTATAGAAAGGGTAACTACTCATGAAACCAGATTTTTTAGGGACGAAAGTATATTCGGAGCGATCCTAGAAAGGATCATACCTGAAATATTGGAAAGAAAACAGCAAAGAAATCCTAAGATCAGGATATGGTCGGCGGCTTGCTCTACCGGACAAGAACCTTATTCCATAGCGATATCAATCCACGAAAGGTATCCTCAATTATTCAATAATGTCAGTATAACAGCGACTGATATTGCGAGGGATACAATAGAAAAAGCTAAAAGCGGAATTTATTCCGCGTTCGAGATCGGCAGGGGTTTATCCGACGCTCATCTAACCAAATATTTCGAACCTTTTTCCAAAGGATTATATAGAGTGAATGATGAGATCCGATCCATTATCGAATTCAAACAACATAATCTGATTTATGATCCTTATCCTTCCGACTGGGACCTTATACTTTGTAGGAATGTGTCTTACTATTTCGATCAGATCGAGAGAAGGAACTTATTCAATAAAATAGAGAAATCCTTGAATCAAGATAGTTTTCTTATTTTGGGCTCCGCCGAGTCTATTTCGGAATATTCGAAAAATTTTATAATCCGAGAATTCGGTTTGTGTCGCTTTTACGAATTGAATCCTTCCAACTTCACGCTATTTATTAAAGGAGCTTAATATATGGGGAATTTAAGAATACTGGCAGTGGATGATTCTGCCACAATGAGAAGTCTAGTTCAACAGACCTTGGGGATAGGCGGCTATGAAGTTACTCTTGCATCCGATGGTAAGGAAGGTATAGACAAATTCGGCGACTCTATTTTTGACCTGGTCATAACGGATATAAATATGCCAGTGATGGACGGACTTGCCTTCATACGAGAAGTCAGAAAGAGGAATACGGATGTACCTATTCTGACATTAACTACCGAGTCTGAAGAGAATATAAAAATGAAAGGAGCCGAAGCAGGGGCAAACGGCTGGATCGTTAAACCTTTTCGTCCTGCGCAGTTCCTAGATATAATAAAACAAGTTTTGCAATGAGATGAGATCCAGACTTTTCGAAAATCATATTTTAGATAAGCTGGCCGAGGATCACATGAATCTATTTGCGGAAGCCGTTTGAAAGGCTCCCGCAAATAGTATTTATCTCATTTGTTTAAGCAGAAGCTTTCCGACGATCACTTGGTAAAAAGTCGGAAGTAATCTTTGCATTAGATCGATAAACACTGCATCTGGTCCGATAAGAACTCTGCGAGAGTTTTTCTTTACTCCTTTTAAGATCACTTTTGCAGCTCGTTCCGCAGTTGTTATAAATTGAGCGGACATTTTTTCTCCGGCAGTATTTGGATCTAAGCCGAGAGCTTTTACACTATCATTGGTTTTGGAACTTTTTGCGATTGCTGTTTTGATCCCGCCTGGATGAACGCTGGTAGCAGAAACTTTTGCTTTAGTAAAATCTAATTCTTGTCTTAAGGTCTCCGTAAATCCTCTGACTGCGAATTTGGAAGCATTATACGCGGAAGTCCCCGGAACTGCGATGATCCCGAATACACTGGAAGTGTTGACGATATGGCCTTCTCCGCTTTCTTTTAGGTAAGGTAGGAATGCTTGGGTCCCGTTTACTACTCCACCGAAGTTGATGTCCATTACTCGTTGGAAATCTTTGGACTCGAATCCTTCTATCGTCGATCCGTAAGCGATACCTGCATTATTGAATATTAAATTTACCTTATTATGGTCTTTGGCTACTTTTGATGCCCAATCGAAAACCGCGGATCGATCCGATACATCCAACTTTTGGCTGGTGATTGAAATATTCGGATTCTTCTTTTTTGCTAATTGTACTGTTTCCGCAAGACCTGCTTCATTTACGTCCGATAATGCAAGATTACATTCTTGTTCTGCAAGTTGAATGGCAAGTTCTCTCCCCATTCCCGATCCGGCACCAGTGATAGCTGCGACTTTATTTTTAAAACTTTTCATTTGGTTTTTCTTCTTCCTATTTTGTGTTTATCCGAACGATAAGTTGGAATCGTTCACGTTTGCGAAATTTATATCGAATAGATCCATTAGGTAATTTTGATGGAACCTCCAAGGGCGATTCGCACCTCTTTGAGGGAATTGGTCTATCGCTCTTTGGATGTATCCTGAATTCAGATCAAGTATCGGTTCCTTCTCCATTTTTGTCGGATCACAAACCGGAACACATTGTTTGTAACCTTTCGATTGCATATGGTTTAAAAGTCTTGCTACATACGTAGAAGTTAGATCCGCTCTTAATGTCCAAGATGCATTTGTGTAACCTACACAGAATGCAAAATTAGGAACTCCACTTAACATTAATCCTTTGAATGTAAATTGTTTAGAAATATCTACTTCCTTACCGTCTACCTTCAGTTCGATCCCGCCGATTGCGAGTAATTCCAATCCTGTCGCAGTTACTATGATATCCGCTTCCAATTCTTTTCCGGATTTTAATTTAATTCCTTTGGATGTGAAAGTTTCAATATGATCTGTAACGATCGAGGCTTTACCTTTAGAAATTGATTTAAAAAGATCCGAGTCGGGAACCAGACATACCCTTTGGTCCCAAGGTTGGTAATTTGGTTTAAAGTGAGTATCTATATCGTAACCCTTAGGAAGAGATACTTTTAATCTTAATCTAATTAACCACTTCGCAAAGTTGGGAGATCTTTTGCAAACTTGGTAAAACCAAATTTGGATCAGAATATTTTTGATACGAGTGATATGATGAGCTAACTTCGCAGGTAGAATGAATCTTAAAAAATCCGCGACTATATCTTTGGACGGAAGACTTGTGATATAAGTCGGTGATCTTTGCAACATTGTAACATGTGCAGCATCATCCGCCATGGATGGAACTAATGTAACTGCAGTTGCGCCACTCCCGATCACCACAACCTTTTTGCCTTTGTAATTTAAATTCTCCGGCCAATGTTGTGGATGTATGATCTGGCCCTTAAAGTTTCTTAATCCCGGAAAGTTCGGAGTGAATCCTTTATCGTAATTATAATAACCGCTGCAGATATAAAGAAAGTCGGCTGTGTATGTGCGCTTTTCTTTTTTAGGACCTACTTCTACAGTCAAAGTCCAAAAGTTTTCCTTACTGGACCAAGAAGTTGACGTAACTCTATGTTCGAATCTGATATTACGATCTATTCCAAACTCAGATGCAGTCTCCCTCACATAATTTAGGATAGAAGGTCCGTCGGCGATCGCCTTCGCTTCTTTCCAAGGTCGGAAAGAATAACCCAAGGTAAACATATCTGAATCGGAACGAATTCCCGGATAACGAAATAAACTCCAGGTCCCGCCGATATCTGCTCTACTTTCTAAGATTGTATATTTTTTGCCTGGGCAAAGTTTTTGCAGATGATAGCCGGCACTGATCCCTGATAAACCCGCGCCCACAGTGATCACATCGAAATGTTCTTTTTGCATTTTTTCCTCAGTGGATACATTCTATCGGTCCCACTGAAAGAACCGATTACATCCAGCTTGTCTGCGATGGATTTTGCACTAAAACCGAGTAAGATTCGACTGATCTTATAATATCACTCCCAAAAATTCGTTCGAGATGATAAGAATATACCGGGTTTTCAGTAGTTTACGTGTCAAAGTAATCCCGAAAAGGCTTGCCTATATCTTAAAATCCAAGAATGGAGAAGGTTATGAAGTATTACTCTGTTGCGGAATTGAATATTACCAGTGCACGTTGGATCCCAGCCTATGTTCGTAATGTAACTAAGATGGTGGAAAAATTCGGGGGAAGATATCTTTCCAGGACTACAAATATGGAGAAAATGGAAGGAGACCGTAAACTTCCTCAGCTATTCTTGATCATCGAATGGCCGTCAAAAGAAGCGGTTCAAAACTTCTATAATTCTGAGGAATACAAACCTTTTCTGGAAAGTAGACTCAAAGGTTCCAACGGAGAATTCATTTTGGTCCCAGGTGAGGACGTGAATCAGCTTGCGAATGTTCCTGAGTGATAAAGATCCTACTCGGTTAAACGTTCTAAAACATTACATATGTAACAGCTCCAATCTAAATTCATTACGTTTGGGAAATTGACCGACTCATTTTGAAAAGTGTATCCTTTCTCCTATATATTTGATGGAGAAAATATGTTTAAAATTTATAAGATTCACGTTTCACTTCTTCTTATCCTTGCCTGTGTTTTGATAAGTTGTTCTGAAGAAAAGAAGAATGATCAGTCGCTATTGTCAATAGCTGTCTTGCAGGCGAGTCCAGGTAGTGGTGTGATCGGCGGAATAGAAGAACCAAATTTAGGAACGGCAACTTTGCTCCTCAATTTCGATACTTTTGAACTATTAAACCAGGAAGAATGTACGGATGGAGGGATAGGGATTATCATCAGTCGAAATGTAGGGCCTATTACTCCGATCTTAAATATTCATGAAGTAGACATGTCTAAAAACTCCGGAATCTTTTTAGAAGCTGGAGCACTTACAACCGGATCTCATATGGATTTGGATCATAGTGATGGAGAAACGTATGGGGTAGTAAACGATTGTCCTGCTTATGTAATGGAGAATACTCTTACAATTTATGACCTACAGGTACTAAATTGCCAAATTGCGGATCAATTTGGAGCGGGTGCGAATAAGAAGATGATGTCTTTCCGGGCTCGTTGTACTAAATCGTAAAAACAAACCTTCGTTTGTGTTCTACGAACGAAGGTTAATTTTTTTTCTATCTTTCTTTTAGTCAAAATTACAGTTAATCTTTGGAGCTGGTCTTTAGAACTGGACTTTGATTCAGGGAGAACTTTTGCATAAATATTTTTCAAATGATTTCTAAGAGTTCCATTCGAGACATTTAATACGAGCTGAATGAAAGATCTGCTATGTCCTTCATTCAATAATTCGCAAATACGGATCTCCTGTTTTGACAATCCATACTCTTCCAAGTTGAATTCTATTTTAGAAATTACATTTGCAGTTTTGTATAAATGAAATACTAAGAAGGATAAAAAACTACAGGCTGCCAAGGCTGCGATCGCAGTGATATAAACTTCTCTAAATTGGAGAGATTTAAAAACCGGCCAGAATAACATCCCGATCAGTATTCCCACTGCGATTGAGATCAAGATGTTTGCAGCGATCCTAAACAATCCAGGACTTCCTTGGTTGTATCGATTCAAATAAACAGAGAGGGTAACTGAAAGTGCCGCATCCGCTACCGGATGAAGAGGAGGTAATTCTATTCCATAAAGGGGTAAAAAGTTAGAGAATAAAGCCATCCACCAGAGTAAGAAAATCGTAATGAAGAATTTTTTCTCGAAGAATACATTCCATTTTACGGGTTTTAAGAAGAAGTAGATACAAATGCACATCCCAAGCACATGTACTCCGGCTCCGATCAAACCTCCGAATAAAGAAAGAAGAGGGCCATGACCAAAGTAGAAATGGCTAAACCCAACCACAAAGTAATTAGGTATAGAAGAGCATAAAAAGTCTGCGAGGATTGCAGTAATTAAGACAAACACAGTAAGTGGATTTAAGATCCTTCTTCCCGTACAAAAACCCGCCATACCAGCAAGGATAGGAGCCAAACTGAAAAAGGAATGGCATTGAAAGATCCACCAAGCAAGTCCCAGTTCATTGGAAGATGTGAGACACATTGCAGCAGTTGCCCCGTTTTGGATACCAACTGCAAGATAGAATACAGTCATGAGCCTATGGAAAGGATGATCTCTTCCGATATTCTCGATCAAACAGCTAAGGTTGGCGAGTGACGCCACCATCGGTACTATGAAAAAAATTTCCAAACGTATTCAGTCGTAATAAAGATTTAAGAAGAATTTACTTTTTGATCCGAGGACTAAATTTCATCTTCTTTTTATAAGTATAATAAATTTTTTCTTTATTAGGTTAATCATAGATGAATATTCTATCTTCTCAGGAAAGTATATGGCGATTAACGAAAAAACATCTGAACGTCTTCGAAAGGCTCTTACCAAACAGAAAGAAGTAGAGGAGAAAAAAATGTTTGGTGGCCTATGTTTCATGGTGAACGGAAAGATGTGCGTCTGTGTTAGAGATGAAGAGCTTATGTTTAGAATAGATCCCAAGGATTACGAATCAGTTTTAGAAAAGAAAAAAGCCAGACCGATGATCCATAATGGAAATCTGATGAAGGGATTTGTATTCGTAAAGGTAGAAGATGTGAAACCAGAGAAAGAGTTTGGATATTGGATTGGGCTTGCTTTGGATTATAATAAAACTGCGAAAGTGGCTAAGAAAAGTTTGAAAAGGAAGGTCCCAGCTCCCAAGAAAACTTCTAAGAAAAAATAGGCTCAGATAAGACTTTTATTTGCTCTTTTCTTCATTTAGAATAATTAAAAGACCTGCTTCTTTTCCAAAAATCGATTTACTTCCTTTAAAGGAACCTTCAAAATCGACGGCTATGAAAAAGTTATCAGTTCTATTTCTTCTAGGTTTAATAAGTGTTTTGTTTTCTTGCGGTAAAAAGGAAGCAGATTTAGGTAAGGGAGTGATCACGTTTGTTGTAGGGAACGTGACCTTGGAACGAGGTTCCGAAAAATCCAAGGTAGAAGTGAGTAAAGAGATCCAAAATGGTGACGTATTAGTTACCGATGAAGGAGCCACTGCAATGATTGCATTTGGAGAAAATGCTTCTTTGTTGGAGATCCAATCCGGTTCTAGATTCCGCTTTGATGATATAAAATCAGACAAAAAGTTTTTCCAAGAAAAGGGAAGATCTTGGCTTCTCTCGAATAAACTTGTAAAAGGCGAGGGGTTAAGCTTAGGAACTCCTACAACTACAGCAGGAGTTAGGGGGACAAAATTCTATACTACTGTCGTTGATGATGTGACTCTTATCTGTCATTGCCAGGGTAAGGTGGAACTGGAGAATAGTGCAGACCATTCGAAGATGATACCTACGTCCGATTATCTTACAGTTACCAAAGGAACAAAAACGATAGTGATCGATAAGGATGATCTATCAAAGATCGGGATCCCTTATGTTCATAATCATAGCGAATTGGATAACTCACCGGTCGGAGAAAAAAACAATCTGAAGCAGGAAGATTTCCTAAAGATCCAGGAACTTGCTAAGAAAAAATTAACAGAGAAGTAATTAGGCCTCGTCTATTTCAACATTCTCTAATGTGTCAAAAAAGCCGGTTTGCAAAAGTGGGCCGAAATCCACCATATCCTCTGCGGAAAGTTTAAGACCGTTTTCCATAGAGTAGGCCTGTAGCAGAGAAGCGCAGGCCAAGTGGCTTTCTTGTAATTGGGCATGAGCTCTTGCTTTTACAACGAGTATGTCCGCATCCGATTCTCCGAAATATTTGATATAAAGATCTATAAACTTAAGTGCGTTCTTATGATCCGAAACTTTCAGATAACACTGAGCAATCATATCATAGTGCAGGAAGGTTTCTTCTTCGTCCATTCTCATGGCGGTTTTTAAAGAAGCTAAGGCTGAGTTATAATCTCCTCTCTGATAATACAAATACCCGAGTTCGGACCAAATATCTTTTCGTTTGATCCCTCTTCCTCTAGAAAGTTTTTCCTGAGATAATGCCTGTTTTAATACTTGGATCGCCTCATTGGATCTATCCGTATCTTTTAACAAACTTGCAAGAGTTAGGTATAATTCCAATTGGTCAGGAAAAATCTCAATAGCAGAAGTAAGTAACTTTTTAGCGGATTTAAAATTGTGAACCTTGATCAGGTAATTCGCATAATACAGTCTACTTTCCGGATGAGTGGAAAAACGATCCTGCAATTCTTGGAAAAGATTCAAGGTTTCCCTGGTATTTCCAATATAATATTGGCACCAAGCCTGACGGTTTTTCACCTTCACGACTGTTTTGGGATTTTTGGTAAAATTCAGGGATTCTTTGTATAGGTTGAACGCCTTAGTAAATTCCCTCTGCCTTTCCCTATGGATGGCGCTTATGATCAGTTCCCGAAAACCCACGACTGGGACAGGCTAAAAAAATTCCTAAAATAATCAAGTTTTCCACAGATCAACCGATGATTGAAACGGGGGCAAAGGAAAGAAAAAATCCCCAGTCCATCGAGGTAAAGAAAATGGAAATCGGTAGCCAAACCAGCCAATCTCTCATGATCGAAAGAATCGCCAATCTGCCTAGAGAAATATTCCAGGCTCAGTCAGATATGAATTCTAAACTTTTGAAGCTGAACGTAGAGGCTCAAGTGAATGCCCAAGCTTCTGAAGGAAGATCCAGACTTTTGGATCTGTACGTTTAATTAGGATGCAGGAATTCCCCTAAACGAAACCATATCGTTTGTAGGAGTTCCCACATCCTCGCACACTAGGTTAGTTCTTTATTATATTCCGGCCTTTTTCTGTCTTTAAAGGCTTTCATCGCTTCTCTAAAATCTCTGGAATCCATAAAGCTGGAATTCCAAACCGCGACATAGTTCAAACCAACAGCTAACGGTTTCCCTTCGGAGTAGTTCATTACTTCCTTAGTACCTTCTACCACTATTCTTGGATTAGCAGCAATCTCGGATGCAGTTGCGATTGCACCTTCCAAAAGTTGGTCTTGGTCCTTGAACAATTTAGAGACAAGTCCCATTCTGAGCGCTTCTTCTCCGTCTATGTCCTTACCTGTGTAGGCGAGTTCTCTTGTGTTTCCTTGTCCTATGATAGAAGGAAGCCTGTTGATCGAACCCATGTCCGCAACGATTGCTACCTTTGCTTCTCTCAATGAGATACTTGCATCAAAGGTTGCATAACGAATATCACAAGCGGAGATCAGGTCGAGTCCACCACCGATACAATGTTTTTGGACCGCAGCAACGGAAGGTTTAGGAGAATCATAAACTGCGTTGATCCCTTTCTGCATTCTGAGGATTAACTCGTAGAATTTTTTACGATCATCACCATATGCGCCTTGTACTACTGATCCAAATTCTTGGAAGAATGAATCCAGGTCCAAACCTGTGGAAAATGATTTCCCTCTTGCAGCAACTACGAAGGATCTGATTTTTTGATTGGAGTTAATTTCGTGTACGACATCCGGAAGATCTCTCCAGAAACTCCAGTTCATCGCGTTTCTTTTGTCGGGACGGTTTAAGAAGACGATAGCTACTCCGTCTTCTCTCTCGACGATTTCAAAGAATTCAAAGTTTGTCTTCATCGGGATCAGAGTTATCCGATTCAGCCGACGAGTAAAACGTTTTTTAGGTCTCGTGTCTTGTGGGGAAGCTTAAGGTAACTTTGCAGCCGTTTTCGTTCTCAAGCTTAAGTTTTCCTCTTAGAAGTTTCACGAAAGAATCCACCAAAGAAAGTCCCAAAGAGCCTGAATTGCGCGTTTGGGCTATTGTATCATCAGATAGACCAACTCCATCGTCCTTGACTTCTAAGAAATATTGTTCGTCATTCAAACTAAAACGGATCAGTATAGAACCACTTTCTCTACCTTTGAATCCATGTTTGAACGAGTTAGTTAAAAGTTCGTTAATGATTAATGCGCAGTTCATTCCCATCTCACTTGGGATCTTTGGAGTTTGGATATCCAGCACTAGTTTGAACTTAGAACGATCTACTTTATATACTTCGAATAGAAGGTCGGTAAGTTTGCGAACATAAAGATCAAAACTGATGGACGATAGATCATGGTTTTCATAAAGCACTTCGTGCAGAAGTGCAACTGCTTGTATCCTATGCTGGCTATCCTTGAAAATATCCAAGGTCTCCTGGTCTTTCAGATTAGAGGCATTCATACTCAGCAAAGAAGAAATAACGGTAAGATTGTTTTTGATCCTATGATGGATCTCTTTTAGGTAAGACTGGTTGGTATTGTCCGATTCTCCCAATCTAAGAACAGTGATAGAACCGCTTGATTTTCCTTCCGTGTTTAGGATAGGAGAGATCTGGATGGAAACCGCCGTTTTATTTCCAATCCCATCGACTGCGAATATTCCATTTTTCTCAATCGTTTGGTTGGATATTAATACATCCGAAAGTGGAAGGGTATAAGAGGAAGAAGTAGAATCTTCTAATTTTAAGATCTTTGTTAAAGAAAGTCCTATGGATTCTGCGTAGCTTAGCCCCGCGATCTTCTCTGCTACTGGATTACAAAATAATACGAGGCCGTTTTCGTCAGTTGTGATGATCCCTGACTCCATTTGATTCAAAGTGGATTTTAGGGATTCTTCGTTTTTGCGATTTCTATGTTCCAGCTCGTTCTTATACAAAGCAACTTCGATAGAAGAGCGAAGTTGGTCCGATTCGAACGGTTTGACTATATAACCTAGGGGTTGAGTCCTTTTGGCTCTGTTCAGAGTATTCTCATCCGCATAAGCTGTAAGATAAATAACAGGTGTTTGGAATCTATTTCGGAGAAGTTCCGCAGTTTGTATCCCGTCCAGATTCCCTTCAATATTGATATCCATTAGGACCAGATCAGGGTGATTCTCTTCTGCCTTTTGGATGGCCTCCTCTCCGGAGGATGTGATACCCACAAGATCGTAACCTAATTTTTTAAGTTTCTGGCCCAAGTTGACTGCGACTATGATCTCATCTTCTACAACTAGGATCTTGGGTTTTGTGAGCATACTTCTAATCTACGAATAAAAGCGATTGTTTCAACCATATAAATGAAAAATGATTACTGAAAATATCTGCGGAAATATGGGCGAAAAATTAATGGAGATCTTTGCAACTAAAATCGAATATAAGTGAGATTTTTGTAAGGATTGTTTATTATCTTGTAATCTTTTTTGAAACAACCATTCGGATATAAAAACTTTTCTAATCCTTTCGGACTAAAATTGGAAATTTTTTGATATATCGTCTAACGTGTATTGTGTTGCAGATGTTCTGTCCCAGGGACAGGAGGATCGATTCCGGGTTTAGAAGGATTTAATTTCGGAGAATATAGTTTTCATTTCCGTAGGATTTACGGATGAATAACCTCTTCTCCGCGCCCAGACCCAAAAACAATTGGTATAGGTCTGTCAGTATAGGGCGGGAAGAATAATATCCGTGACCCAATGACAATAAAGACGCGTCGATCGGGTTCACATTGACCACATCCACACCTGGAAATTTGGAGCAGGCTCCTAATCTTCCTGTCTGGTGAATTTGGGCAGAGGCAAATAATGCGGAGTCTCCGGGAGAACAGTATAATGTAATTCTTTCCGAAGATTTTAACAGGCGGTCCAGGATGAGTATAAATTCTCCGGTATCATAATCAGGAGCATTCAAAACCAATTCTTTTAGAAAAGGACGATCTCCTAATTCTTTGGAAAGTTCAGAAATTGAATTTAGAGCTACCTGATGACCCATAGAATGAACCAGTAGGTGGATCTTTTTGTTGGTAGATACCATTCTTTTCAGAAAGTTTTTGAAAGAATCCCGGCTGCTTCTCGCAGAGACTAAATTTTTTTCATAGGTGTTTTTTAGGAAGAAGGTCCCGAGCATGGAGCCGTCTCCTCCTGCTGGCCAAGTATATAAAGCTACCTTGCCGGGAAATTTCAGATCATATTTGAGTTGAGCTGCTCTTAAAATAGCTTCTTCGAAGTTTACGTTAAATCCGTGAACGAATACGATCACTTCTTCGAAAGGATCTTCTTCTATTCTTTTCCACCAAAGTTTTTCCTGTTCCTCTTTGGTCGTTCCTTGGAATGCAACTCTATGTTCTAAAAATTGAAATGATTTCTCTTTATTTCCCAGGCCGAAGGGGAGGGAACCTATTTCTCTATCAGCGGGAACATTGACTAAACAAGAACCGGATTGGGTTCCCATATTCCCGAAATTCAGAAAATAAGAATTAGAACAAGCTACTTGTGATCCTGGATTGACCGCTCTGGAAGTATTAAAAAATACCTCGATCCCATGAGTGGAAGAATATTGGGAATTTGTCCTCTTGTCCAGATGTTCGGAAATAGAAGGTCCACAACCGCAATAAAGTACAAAGCTGAGAACAAGAAAAAAGAAAGTTTGAAACATCATAAAATCTTAATGGTTTGGTTTAGAGCCTCTTTTATAGCTGAGACCTTTTAGATATTTTCCGGGGTTTACCGATTTTCCTTTGTGGATTACTTCGAAATGTAAGTGAGGACCGAAACAATAGCCTGTACATCCTGAGGTTGCGATCTTTTTACCTGCGACCACATAATCCCCTCGTTTTACATTCAGTCTGGAATTGTGAGCGTATAATGTTTTGAAATCATCGTTATGTTCGATCACGATTGCGTTTCCGTAGCCACCCATCCATCCGGAGAATACTACCTTACCATTACGAGCTGCCATTACTGCTTCGTAGTTTGCTTTTAGATCCAATGCTTCGTGGAATTTATGTTGAGGGAAGGTTCTCCATCCGTAATTGGAAGTTACTACATGAGAAGTAACAGGAACTACCCATTTAGGAGCAGGATCTGGGATCACAGCACCTGGAAGAAAAACTTTTTGGCCTGGACGAAGGATATCCAGATCATCCAGTTTATTCTCTTCCAAAATTTCATCCAAGTTGACCTTGTAGAGAGAGGCTACCTTTGCGACCGTGTCACCGGCCTTGAATTTATATAATAGACCTTGTTTATTCGGGATTTGTAATATTTGTCCAGGATACAAAGTATCTTCCAAATTGATGCTGGAAGAACCTGCGATCGATTCCATGGAGACTTTATAACGAGTTGCGATCTCCGAAAGAGTTTCGTTCCTTTTAACTTTATAGGTAACTACCTTAAGTTGTTTCTTTTTATCGGAAGCGCTTTTGATCTCATTTGCCATTAGGATGGTGAGTTTTGCTTTTTCAGATTCTTCTAGAAACTTTTCGTCGCCTTTTTTGGCCTTTAAGTCTTCGGAATCGTTTTCAGTCACTTCGGTAGAAGCGGATTCCATAGAAGCATTAGATGGGCTCATCCAAATTCCTAAAAATAGGACCATAAAAATGACGGATGCCACAAGAGGAATAACGCGGAATTTACGTCTTCTGAAGTCTAGATTTCCGTGATATAAGTTTCCTTTAAAATAAAAGGAATAATGGAAATGGAAGGCGCCCAGGTAGATCAGGGTGAAATTATCTGTCCGGAGGATTTCTTTTCCTGCGGTCAATTGCCTGGGCTTCTTGAAGATCATACTATCAGTATCGGTAGATCGGGTGGAGAACCACCCGAGTTTTTGATTCGAACAAATCTAAGAGGTGGGAAAAAGAACTCGGGATTTAAGAGTTATTCTTCCTTTCCGTTGTCCAGTGTCCTTGTGCCGCCAAAAGATTCTTCCACGATCTTTTTAACGTCTTTCTTTTGGCCGCCAGTCACGGTAATATTACCTTTAGCTACCACACCTTTTGCCAGGGAAAGAGCAGGAGCGATAATATCCCCTAAGAGACGTCCAGTTTCTTCTAAGCGGACTTCTGTTTCCGCCTTAATGTTTCCGATCAAGGTTCCTGCTACAATCACTTCTCTTGCGGATATGTTAGTGCGGACCTTACCGGTTTCTCCAATAAATAATGCGTCGTCGGTTTTAATTTCCCCTTCGAATTTTCCGTCGATACGTAGGGAACCAGCGATATAGAATTTGCCCTCAAATATGGAACCCGGGCCGATTACGCTGTTATTATTATCCTTACCGATGGCCATCTGTTACTCCTGACTGCTGATTCATCTATTTGGTGGGCGGTTCCGAAATCGACAACTCTTTTTGTATTAGAACTTACCGGATTACGTCTTCATCGCCTTCGAAGAGATTCGGTTTTTTCTTTTTAGTCGTTCCCGGGTCTGTAGTATGGGTAGGAGTCGGATCCGGTTCTGTCATTCCACGATGGTCTTCGCAAACTTCTTTTGGGACTGTGTCCTTATCGAATACTTCTTCTTCCGTTTGGTAACAATGAGAACCAGGAAGTTTTCCGGAGATAGAACAGATGGTCCTTCGCACAATTTTTGCGTCTCCGAAATCGAATGATCTCGATTTTTCGTGAGAGAGAGCATTCGCCATAAATCTTCCCCAGATAGGAGCGGCAACAACTGCACCTGACATTCCGCGGCCGAGTGAAAGTGTTCCAGTATCGTATCCCACCCAAACGACCGCTACAAGTTCGGGAGTATATCCTGCGAACCATGCGTCTCTGAAATTATTTGTGGTTCCTGTTTTTCCAGCGGCAGGACGAGTGAGTCCGTAAGATCTGGCTCCTGTTCCGGTTCCTTTTTTAATCACATCTTCCATCATGGAGGTGATCACGTAACTTGTTTCAGGAGAGAGTAATCTTTTTCTTTCTTTGGATTCGAATTCTTTTCTGAAATCTTTGATCAGATTTCCTTGTTCGTCTTCCACATATAAAACGCTAAGAGGAAAAACTTGTTTTCCTCCGGAAGCAAAAACTGCGTAGGATCTTGCGAGTTCATACGGAGAAACTTCAAAACTTCCTAATGCGATTGAAAAGTCTCTTGGAAGATTTCTATTTTCTACCTGTAAAAGTTTTTCTAGTCTTGGTAGAAGATTATTTAAACCTGTATGTTCCAATAATCGAACTGCAACACTATTTCTGGAAAGTTCTAGTGCTTCTCTTAAACGAATGAATCCGGAATATTCTCCAGAATAATTGCTTGGGTTCCATTCATCTCCATCTTCCAGAACGTATTGAAGCGGAGAATCATCGAATAGAGAAGCAGCAGTAACATTCTTCTTATCATCCGGATGTTCATGATAGTATTCCATCGCAGAAGCATACACTAAAGGTTTGAATGCCGAACCTGGTTGTCTGTATGCTTGGAATGCGCGGATCTGTTGGTTATCCGATCTGAATCCGGAACCTCCTACCATCGCTGTGATATAACCTGTATCCGGACGAATGGAGATTAACGCACCTTCTACAGGAAGTAAATGATCTTCTGTTGCTTGGGTTTTATAATTCCAGTCGATTGCTTCTCCCAACATCTCCGTGCCCGAGATCAAATTTAAGAAGGATAGGTCGTCTCTGAATTCTTCCTGCCAAGCCCTATTGAATGTTCTGTAAGAACGGGAGATCTTAAATTTGAATTCGGGAAGATCATGAAGTTCGGCTAAAAGTTTATAGGTAGAACCGTAAGAATCTTCGAATGAGTCAATTTTAGTAAAGGCCCTCTGGTTGGACAATTGTGTCTGCTGTTTCAAACCTGCAGCCATAGCCTTTTCTGCTTGGGATTGGTGCTGAATATTTAGGGTAGTATAGATCTTTAAACCGCCCTCATATATCTGTTGGGAAGGGATATAACGAGCCAGGTTCTTACGCACATATTCCGTAAAATAAGGGAATTTATTAAGACGATCGGAGAATGCGGAATCGTTAGGGGAACGATTTAAGGTTATATAATATTCGGAGAATGCTTCGAATTCTCTCTCCGCAGTCTCTACATCTAGGATCCCGTTTTCTACCAGTTTTTTGAATACAACTCTTACCTTAGAAGCCGACGTATTGGGATTTACTAAGGGAGAAAATTCCTTTGGTCTTGTGGTTAAACTTGCGAGAAGTGCAGCTTCTCCCCAGCTTAGATCTTTGATATCTTTTCTAAAATAGAATTTTGCCGCGGCTCCGACACCGATTGTTCCATGACCGAGTGGGATCTCGTTTAGATAGATCCCTATTAAGGTTTTCTTATCGAATACCAATTCAAGAAGAAGTGCAAGCCAAGCTTCTCTTGCTTTACGCAAAAAAGATCTTTCTGTGTTTAAGAATTTTAATCTCGCAACCTGTTGGGTGATCGTAGATGCACCTTCTTTCACTCTTCCCGCAAGAAGGTTGACCATGGTTGCTCTGAAAATCCCGCGAAGATCCAGACCTTTATGAGATCTGAAATTATTATCTTCCGTAGAAACAAAACAACGGATGACCTTATTGTCTTCGAAACCACCTGGAAGATCTTCGTCAGTGATCACTACTCTCGAAAATCTATAGAACTCCGCGATAGGTTCGTATTTCCCTTCCGTATTGAGCCCAAAGAGTAGGGAAGGTTTTTCGTAACGGTCCGCCTTAGGGACCTGCCAAATATCTTTGATAGAGAATACGAATAAAAATCCGTTTAAGAAGATAAGTCCCAAAACAAGATAGATTAGTTTACGGACAGGATCGGAAGAATCCAAACGGGATTGGACCCTGTCCCTAAAAATTACTACGAAATATCTTGTGAAAAAATCTACGGGTTCGTGTTTCATTTGGTTTATTTCTGCTTTTTATAAAGGCGAAAATTGGCGCATCTTATCAATGCCGTGGAATCTAAGTCCTGTATCCAAGTTATATCCCTGGTATTCTTTGATCATAGAAGAACGAGAAGTTTTGTCGTGAACATAACCCCAAGCATTTGTAACTGCATCTTTTGCAGAGTCACATGCTTTGTTGATCAACTCCACGAAAGAATCATTACGGATCAAGTTCGGGTCTGCAGGATAAGACCATTCTCTTTTTTCTTCGTTCATGATCCTTTTATCTATATGTTCCTTTAGAGGAAGCATTAGAACGGAAGAATTTACTTTATGCAATGTGATCTTATCTAAAAAGCTGAGGGCCGCTCTTATTATCTTACTTCTGGAATCCAAGTATCTATGAAAATACAAATAACCTAAGAAAGATTCGTTTAGGATATCTCCAGGAATGATCTTTTCTTCGGAGCCAATATACTTTTCTTTAAATTCTTTCGGGAAGGTTGCTTTTAAACCTTTTAGCCAAAAGTTCCAAAGCATAGGATCCATTTTTTTCTTCCCGTCTTTTCCTTTGAAGATCACATCCACATGTTGCACAAAATCATATGCTTTAGGAGTCATTCCCCATCTGAAATCCAGAAGCCAAGAATCCAAAGCGAACTCTACTCTCATATGATTGTATTGGGCTTTGGAGCTGATCTGTTTATCCGGACTATAATAATCTCCGGAAATAAAAAAGATATAAGGATGAGTAACGATATCCACAGCGCAGTGAATAATATAACCTAAAGTGAATGCTAGAAAACGATCTCTATAAATCCCTTCCTCAACAGTGAGGACACCATCTAAAAAGTTGAGGATCAATTCCAAAACGTTTTCGTGATGGCTTAAGTCTCCCCATGGAAGCGCTTTCTTGGTCCGAACGGGAGAAAGAACATGATAAAAATAAAAAATGTCAGGAGCGATCGCACCTATATTGGCAAACTTACGGGTGCCTTCTTCTCTTAAAAGTTTTGCGATCTTCCTTTGTTCTGCAGTTCCGTGATCCAGATGTTTGCAGACTTGGGAAAGAGCTTCGAGATGAGTGATTTTGCCTGCCATATCGGAATTTTGCCTTTGAAAAAACCCGGACCGCTCTAAAAGATGGCCTAGAAGGATCTAGAAAACCCTCTAACCCTATGCAATCAATAGAAAATCTTAAATTTTTGACCCCCGAAGAAGCTAGAAAAATCGCAACAAATTTCGGGACCCCACTTTTTGTGTACTCTCGTAAAGGAATTGAAAAAAGTTGCGATGATGCTCTCGCATTTCCTAACGCTTTCGGTCTGACCGTTCGATTTGCAATGAAAGCCAATCCGGGGCGCACGGTTCTGGAAATATTAAAGAAGAAGGGCATACATATAGATGCATCTTCAGAGCACGAAGTGAAACGTGCGATACTTGCTGGATTTAAACCTTCCGATATTCTACTCACTTCCCAACAATTGGCTAAATCCTTAAAGGAATTGATCCCACAAGGAGTTCAATTCAACGCATGTTCTCTTAGGCAATTGGAAGAATTTGGAAAAAACTTCCCAGGTAAAGAAGTAAGCGTTCGTTTTAATCCAGGTTTAGGTTCCGGAGCTACTAAGAAGACAGACGTAGGAGGTAGAACATCCTCCTTCGGTATCTGGCATGAAGAGATCGGAAAAGTAAAAGAGATCGTTTCTAAATACGGACTCAAACTGGTTCGAGTCCATACTCATATAGGTTCCGGTTCCGATCCGGAAGTTTGGAAGGCAGTAGCACATTATACCTTAGAGATCGCAGCTCAATTTCCGGATTGTAGAACAGTGAATCTGGGCGGAGGTTTCAAGGTAGGAAGAATGATCGGTGAAAAAACTACCGATCCTCAAAGCATCGGAAAACCTGTAAAAGAACTCTTTGAAAATTTCGCTAAAGAGAAAGGCATCCAACTCAAGATGGAAATAGAGCCCGGCTCCTTCTTAATGGTGAATAACGGAGCAATCCTCACTCAGGTGGATGATATCGTCTATACTGGAGATGGTGGATATACTTTTGTGAAACTAGACATGGGAATGGATGTGAATACAAGACCTGCGTTATACGCGGCAAAACATCCGCTAATAGTTATTCCACAGAAAGAAAACTCCGAACAAAAGACTGGAGACTTTGTATTTGTAGGACATTGCTGCGAAAGTGGAGACTTGATCACACAGGAAGAAGGCGGTGGACCTCAACTTAGGACCACACATACTCCTGAGATCGGAGACTTAGTAGTGATGGAAGGAGCGGGAGCTTATTGTTCTTCTATGTCTACTAAGAACTATAATTCTTATCCTGAAACTTCTGAAGTATTGATCGATACAGACGGAACGACTAAACTTGTAAGACAAAGACAAACTCTGGAACAAATCCTAGAAAATGAACTCCTGGTTTCCCTCGGGTAATATTTATCTATTACTTCTTTCGGGAGGAACAGGCTCCCGAATGAAGTCTGATCTTCCGAAACAATTTTTAGAATTAAACGGAAAATCGATCTTACTCCATAGTCTGGAAACTTTTTTGGATTGGGGAAAAACCAAAAGTATTGTCCTAGTATCTCATAAAGATTATATCCTGGATTCGGAAACACTCTGTTCTCCATTTCTTAGAGAAAGAGATAGAATTGTAGAAGGCGGAGATACTAGACACGGATCCACATTAGCCGGAATATCCAGTATTCAATTTTCTGCAAATGATATCATTTTGATTCACGACGCAGCTAGACCTTTTGTTTCATCGGATGATCTAGACAGATTATCAAGTGCAACGGAAGAATTCGGAGTGGCAACACTTGCTTCCAAAAATCATGAAACGGTTTTGGAAGAAGAAAAAGACAGTCTCAAGTTTTTAAACCGCGATAAGATCTGGTTTATGAAAACTCCCCAAGGAATTCGCGGAGATATACTGAAGAAGATCCTGGAAAAAACGTATTCAGCAGAGCCTACAGATCTATGCACCTGGACTCAAGGACAAGGGATCGGGTCCAAATTAGTGGAATCCAATCCGTATAATCTTAAAATTACAGAAAAGTCGGACCTTGCCTTAGCCGAAGCGATTTTGCCTTTGTTTCAAAGCTGGAAGAAAGAATAGGCCGCGCCCTTCGGGCCAGGCTCTCACCTCCGGTCAAAAAATCGCATTCACGATTTTTTGACCCCGGCTCGATCCTTCGCGGGTGGGGGTGAAAAATTTACCTTCGAAGTTTGGTATACAATATTATAAATTTATAATGTTTTATATGTGGATTTTTTGCGTAAAACTTTCATTGTAGAATGCGGAGGGGACTCGCCCGCTACACAGTCTCGCATCCTGCTCGACTTGGTTCCGCGGCGTGCTTCGTCGGCCTCAGCACATCCTGTGCTTCGGACGCGAAAATGTACGCTCGTTACGCGAGCTATTTTCGCTCTCCGACTCAGCCGTTCGAGTCCCTCAGGATTTTATTGATTTAGTTGGATTGTTTTGTTCTTGAAGAAGAACTTTTTGCGAGTGGAGGGACTCGAACCCCCACACATTACTGCACCAGAACCTAAATCTGGCGTGTCTACCAATTTCACCACACTCGCGACGGGTTACGAAAGTCAGTGTTTCAACGGATGCCGGGAAGTCAAGAATATTGAACTTCTAAAAACCGCCCGGCAAAACTTTACTGAACTACCAATCTCTTGGACTGTTCCGAAAGTTCTTCCAAGCTGGCTCTCATTCTATTCGAACCTTCGGAGATAATATTCGAAGATTGTTCAATGGAAGAAAGAGCCTGGACCACTTCTTTGGTTCCATTCTTCTGTTCGCTCGCGATAGACTCGATTTGTCTTGATAAGTCGAATAGTTCGCGGAAAGATTTTAAGAAGGACTCATGGATTTTTCCTTGGTTTTCCACTCTGGATCTTAATTGGTTCAGGTTATCTACCACGGAAGTAAATCCGGATTCTTGGACGGAAACCTTTCGTTTTGTTTCTTCTGCCGCAGTGTTTCCGTTTGTGATAAGTTTTGCCGCTTCGCCGATAATTTTGGAGATTGTGGCTGCGTTTTCAGAAGCACTATCCGCAAGTTTCGCTACTTCCTGTGCAACTACCGCGAATCCTTTTCCGTGCTCTCCCGCTCTTGCCGCCTCGATAGAAGCGTTTAGCGCGAGTAAATTGGTCCTGTCTGCGATCTCTCTCATGATATCGTTAACGTCTTGGACTTTTTGGAAAGATTTACTTACTTCTCCGAAATTATTTCCCAATACTTCCATTGCGCCGGAAACATCTTTACTATAACCTTTGGATTCTTCCGTTGTTTTGGATAAGGAGTCTGTGGAAATACGCACATCTTTTAAGATAGAGTTTAATGTATCACTTTCTTTGTTTAATTCTTCTATCTTTCCGAACTGGGCCTTAACAAATTCTGCGGCGCTGTCTGTGGAAGCTGCTAATTCTTCGAGCGAAGCACTGATTTGTTCCATACTGGAGACCTGACTTTGGATCTCAGAGTTCAGAGTATCCATTTCGTTTTTCATCTCTGAAGTATTTTTGTTCAGTGTGGTTGCTTCGTCTGTGATTCTGTCTTTTGTTTTCTCTGCTTCGGCAGTTTTAGCTTCTGCATCGACTGTGGACTTGATCGCTACGTCTGAAACCGAAACTAAAAATTTAACTACCGAAGTTAGGATATGAATTCCTAAAATAAAAAATACGAATCGTATGATCTCGAAAAATACGGAGATCTCGTCGGCTTTATCGGTGTTATATTTAAATTCTACTCCGTTCAACCATGCAAAATAATCCATGGAGAATGTTCCGATCAATGCCAAATATCCGACGATCAAAGTTGTTCTAGGAGAAAGAAGAAGTCCGGAATAGATCATCACAAAAAAATACAACATGATAAAGAATGGCATTTTTAGGTTTCCAACCATCGCCTCTTTGTTGGCTGCATATACTGTGACCGTAATGAAGATCAAGGAATACATCAGAATGTCCAAGAATACGCATAAAGTTACGAAGGAGCCTTTTAGTTTTCCTTTTTTCAGAAGAACGATCTGAGCAACCCCGTATCCGAAGATTGTAAGTTCGATCAAAAAGTTTATAAATGTGCTGTTTTGAGAACTAGTTCCTTGAGAGAATAAAGCTAGAACGTTTACTGCAAGCATTACTATCGAGAATCCGATACGAATCCGATTGATACTAACCGCTCCTTTTTCTGAAAAATTTGTAGTTTGGATGGAGTTTGCCGCCATTATTTTTTGCCTTTTCTAATTCTATCGGAGTGATCCGAATATACGAATGGCCAAGAGGTTTCGGCCAATATTGTTCGACTTCTAAAAACGAAAAAACTACACAGTTGTAATTCGAATAGAAAAAACAAACCTTCGGATTGTTAGCTTATGCAGTTTTTTCATTCCTATTTTTAAACAAAAAGAATGTAAAAGATAATCCAAAACAAGTAATCAGTAAACCCAAAAGGTCTAGCCAGAGAGGTTGAAGGATCTGAATTTTTCCTACAATTGGAGCTGAAAAACCAGGGATCTCAAGTTGGAGTCCGTGCAAAACTATAAGCGGGATCCCATTAAAGACTGCATGGATAATAATAGAATTCCATATTGAATCCGTTTTATAAACCACCCAGGCCATATAGATGCCTAAAATACTGGATCCGATAAATTGCCAAGGATTCAAATGGATCAGCCCAAATAAGAAAGAAGAGAGAAGGAAAGAAGCAGTAACCGAATACTGTTTTAAAAATTTATCCAAGATCACTCCTCTAAACATGAACTCTTCCGTCAGTGGAGCTACTACAGAAAGTAAAATCGCAGATAAAAGTATATTCTGCCCATCGAATAACCCTTGGAATAAGTTTATGATGAAGTCGGGCTTAGGAACTAACATCGAAAACAGATTATCTGCCTCGGAAAGAAGGAATGAAAAACCGATGGCAGTGATCGCGAAACTAATTACTTCTAAAACTTTTGGAGATCGAAGCCTTAAAACTTCAGAATATTCTTTTTTAGAAAATTGAAGTCCGAACCAAATCGCTAGTCCGAAAGAAGCAGAGTTACCGATTGCTGCGATCACCTTCGCATCTAAGTTCAATTTCGTAACGGATTGAAGGATCGCAAACACGATCCCTATTCCGAAACCTGTAACTATAACTAAGAAGCAAAGGCCAAGCGCTCCTAAGAATGGATAATTTTTATTTTGCAAAGTTTAAAAAATCACCTAATAAGATCAGGATCATGCCGGCAATCGTTTGCCATCTAACCAACCGGCAACCCAAGCAAGAAGAACATAACCTACAAGAGCCTGGATAGAAAATTCAGGAATTGTAAGAGGAGGAGGGAAGAATGGGGTGGCGATCGCTAAAACCAAAAGTATTCCGCCAAAGATCTGCATTCCGTATTTTCCACCGAATGTTGGACCGGGCTTAGTCGCTCTAAAATATAAGACCAAACCGATCAATGTAAGAGTTACTTCTGTGGCGATTGAAAGAGTTCTATTATGCCAAAGTCCGAAACCGATCTTAGGACCTGAATCAAATAGGATCGGCAGATCCTTTGTATGCATCGGAAGATCCAGGAAATAATGAGAAAGAACTGTTAAACCGATAAGTCCTGAAATTTTATTCTTTAAAGAATCTGAATATGGTTTGGATCTTAAAAAAACGAATTTAAATATCAGAAAACATAGGATAGACCAACCGATCCCCCCCACTAAACTATGAGTGATCGGCATATAATAAAGATCGAAATTATTTACTTCTGTAAAACCGGGAACGAATCTAATCCCTTCGATCCCGAATAATATAAAGATCATAAACAGAATATCTACGAACTGAACTCCCAAAAAACTCGCCCAAAGAGGAGTTTTAGGTTCCGCTTTTTTAGAAGCGAAAGAAACACTATAATGTCCTATAAACATGAGTTTGCCCCAAGGCCAAAGATCCGGCCGGAGCAAAGGATCTAGGAAATCTAAAAAAAGGCAAGAGGGAATCCGGACGGAGTTCTTTGGAAAAATTAAAATTGGATCGGCTCGTGTTTTTCGCCGTTGATCAGTTTACCTAAAAGTCTGTTTTCTCTATCTATAAATGAATCAATGAATGGTTGTAAATCTTTGATCTTTGAAGATAGATTATAGCCTGCTTCCATAGTATCTACCAAAGAAGTGGCTCCTACCATAGATGCTGCAACTTTGATCGGTGCCATGATGAGTTTTACCATGGGAAGTTTGGAAAGAGAGAAGAAAAACTTTAGAGTATCTCCTACCATTCCGATCTGTGTCCTTCTATCCTCGAATCTGCCTGCTGCACCTAATGCAGCGTAAAGATTTTCTTGAGGGATCACTCCGTTCTCCATGAGATTGTTTTCAATGATCACTTTTGCGGTGTCAAAATCCAAAGAGTCAGTGAGTTTGTTTAGTAGAATAATCTGATGGATATTGTCTGTCATCGCCTTACCGGCGACAGTTTTTAATTTTTCGTACAAACTTTCGAGTGCATTGTCTCTTTCTTCCTTATTGGTGGGAGCGTAGAGATTGTTTTCGAAGAAGCCTGGGATTCCGTCGTATCCCTTAATCGAGGTTAAAAGATCCGAATATGTATGACGCAATCTTTCGATTGTGGATCTGACGACGGCAAGACGAACTGGTTCGAGTTCTTTCAGATCCATTTCTGTTAACAACGAACTTGAGGTTTCACGGTTCCTAGGTCAATTGAAAAAATATAGAAGATCGGCCGACAGAATATGGAAAAAAAATTATTCCTTAGAGACCAAAGCGTTTTCTTTCAAATTACCAGGAAGTTTTTTCATGGATTTTTCAGCGTCTTCTTTGGACGGAAAATTTCCCATACGAACAGTAAAATAACCATTTTTGGTTTTTTTCACGTAGGACTTCCCACCTAAAGACGACTTGAGTTCATCCGCCTTTTCTTTGGTTTTAAATGCAGCTACTTGAACAAAAAAATCGTTATCAGCCTTGTGAACCGTCGCCTTACGAGGAGAAGTGTGAACTGATTTTTTAGATTCCTTTTCTTTCCGGACTAATTTTTTCTCCGGATGAGAAGAAGATGGAGCTTCTACTTCTATCTTAGATGGTTCTTCTTTTTTTGCAGGAGAAACTTCAGATCTTAGATCTACAACTTCCGCACCGGGAGGAAGATTTCTAAATTTAACTTCTTCTTCTTTTTTAATCGTAGAAGTTACGGATGATTCTTCCATCGCTTGGTTCACGGTGGAAGAAGATAAGGATTGTATATTATCTCTATTGGAGTTCAGAGCCAGGTCGTCTTGCACTTGGCCTCTCTTTCTACCTACGGAAACTCCTAAGAAGAAGAATGAAAAAAGAAGTCCCACTAAAAATAGAGAGAGTAGGGAGATCCTTTTATTGTCCAGATTGATGACGTAGAAAATTTTTTCCTTCATTTCATTCTTCCTTTTAACTCAGCGTACAAATATTCGCATTCTTTACGAAGGTCCTGCAAATCCCCTGTGTTCTTAATGGAATAGTCGGCCTTCTTTGCTTTTTCCTGAAGTGAAAGCTGGCTTTTTGCCCTGGCTTCCGCTTCTTCTCTGCTGATCCCGTCCCTTTCGACCGTTCTGTTTAAAGAAACTTCCGGGTCCGAGATCACACAAACCGTTGCGTCACAAAGAGTGTAAGAGTCCGTTTCGAATAGAAGTGGGACTTCCCACAATACCAGGTCACCTTGTTTCAGGCTGCCCAGGACTTCTAAAAACTCCTTACGTATCCTTGGATGGGTCAAAGAGTTTAGGATCTTCAGTTTTTCGGGGCTTCCGAACACCAACTTTGCGATCCTTTTACGATCTATCTTGCCGGACTCATCCAAAATTTCCGGTCCCAGGGAATCGATCAGTTCCTTAGAGATCGGGCTGTCCGGATCCGTATATTTACGTGCAATCTCGTCAGCGCTGATCCTTACTCCGCCCAATTCTTCTAGGATACGGGTCGCAGTGGATTTCCCACCACCGATCATCCCAGTGATCCCGACAAGAAAAGCCCCGTCAGTTCTAAGAGAGGACCGAGTCATTGGGAAAGATTATATGAAAAGGCTTTTTAGTACAAGCTTTTTAACATATAGCTTTATGAGGAATAGGTATGTTGGAACTCCAACGGCGATTGCCCTTTGCAAGGAAGAATAAATCTCTTTCCAAAAGATCTATACTTGATAGAGCAGTAGAATCATGAAATACTTGGAAACTTCTCAAATCATCCCAGCTAAGGGGATGTCCTACACGATGTACGAGATCGAAGGGGAGGACCAGATTTTACGGATGCTTACATATATACCGGACACGGATGAGATACATATATATCCTAAACCGCCGGTGAAAAAATTATATAAGCCCGAACTTTGTAAACAAGTAGAAGATCTGGTATTTACAGAATTATGGAAACTGGGAGAGGAAAGGAAGAACGGATAAGAGGGTTTTGGCTTCGGGCAGAATCGAACTGCCGACACAAGGATTTTCAGTCCTCTGCTCTACCGACTGAGCTACAAAGCCGAACCCAGTACCAAAATACTGAGCAGGGCCTATACGTCAATGGAAAATCCTGATTTAGGCTTCGTCTCCAAATTTGATGATGCGGGGACTGTTCTTGCAAGAGAGAGAATGGTCCGAACACAAATCTCTGAAAGAGGGATCAAGGACCCGAATTTACTTTCTGCATTTCTAAAAGTTCCCAGGCATATTTTCCTTCCTGAACAAACCAGAGAATATTCCTACGAAGACAAAGCAGTTCCGATCGGGGAAGAACAGACTATTTCCCAACCATATATAGTAGCTTATATCGCTAACCAACTCCAGGTAAGATCCGGGGATACAATTTTAGAAATAGGCACAGGTTCCGGATATTTGGCTGCAATTTTGGATTTGCTCGGAGCGAAACTTCTCTCTTTGGAGATCGTTCCTGAATTATATGAAAGATCCTTGGGAGTTTTAGAAAGTTGGTCTCCTGGATTTACGAAAAGAAATAAGATCCTACTCGGAGACGCGTTACTACTTACTAAAACAAAAGGAAAATTTTCCAAGTTTGTATCTTCCGCATGTTTTCCAAAAATTCCGGGACCAGGAAGTTTGGTTTTCGAATCTCTTCCGGAAGAAGGGATCGCAGTTCTTCCGGTAGAATGGAAAGAAGAAGTCCAACTACTTCTTACACTAAAAAAAAGACAGAATCGATTTGAAGAAACGAATCGATTGCCTGTGAAGTTTGTGCCACTCTTGGGAAGAACAGATTTAGTTTAACTCAGATCTCGTGTTTATAACCGAATCTATATTGGGTTCCGCCTAAAACTTGAGGATAGGCGACACTTGGTGCTAAGCCTACAATTCCACCTTCTGAGCTTGGATGAGCGATTCCATATTGAAAGGAAAATAACGTTTCCATTTCCATATAGATATGCCCCTTGTCTGAGATCCTTGCTTGGGCTCCCATGAGCCAGTTCGGAGCGATTCCAGAAACATTAAATTTTGTGTTTTCCCAATTCGCGGAAGGGGCTGTTCCATCTGCAACTAAGCCTAGAACAGTAGTATCCGTAATACCTGCATTTACCAAAAATTCATGTACATCATTCAAACGGTTATGTCCGGCTAAACTCCATCCACCTTTGAAGTAATGAACTCCTGCTCCGATATAAATTGCAGCATCTTCTGAAACGGAAAGTTTGATCCCAACGTTTACTGGAATTTGGATAGCATTATAGTCCCAGGTCATATGATAGAAAGATTGTCCTGCAAATTTCGCTTCAGTATCTCCGCCCATGATTTTGCGAGTATAATGTGCATTTATTCTCCAGAAGAAAGCTTTTCCAAAATCGCTCTCATATCCTAAGGAAAGAGTAAGCCCGGTCATTGCGCCGTTTGTTTTAGCACTGATCAAACCAGCGGAAGAATGTTGTAATGTAAGTAGACGATTTTCCGGAATGACGGCAAGTCGAGGAAGTGCTCCTGGAGTTCCATCCGTCGCAGTAGCTTTGTAATTAGTGGAAGAATCCAAACCATCAGTGGAGATAGTGCCTCCTAAATCCCCCAAATCAAATTGTAGTCCTGCACTACCCATCACATATGATTTTGCGTTTAAATAGATTCCAGGTATTAGGAATAGAAGGATCAGAAATATTCTGCTGGTGGTTTGTATCATGAACTGTCTCCAAGCTGAGTTTTAATACATTTTCACTGGGAAAGGAAACACCTCAGAAGAGCCATCTTTTTTTAGTTATTACGTATTACATGATTGTTATGTGATAAAATTTTCAAAAGGCATTTATTCCCTTGGGGATAGGGAAACTTATATTTCGCTTATTAATTTAGGAAGAAAACTAACGTTTTAAAAAAGGTGAGAAAATAAAAAAGGCCCTCCTTTTGGAGAGCCTTTGCATCCAAACAAAGATCTTTGATTAGATCTCGTGTTTGTATCCGAATCTGTACTGGTTTCCACCAAGAACTTGAGGATAAGCAACGGAAGGCGCTAAACCTTGTGCTCCACCTTCTGATCTTGGGTGAGCAATACCATATTTGAAGGAGAATAGAGTTTCAACTTCCATATAGATATGACCTTTGTCGGAAATTCTAGATTGAGCTCCGATCAACCAGTTTGGAGCAACTCCAGAAACTTGGAATGTTGTTTTTTCCCAGTTCGCAGGAGGGTTAGTTCCATCAGCAACCAGTCCCAAGAGGGTAGTGCTACTAACACCTGCTGCAACAAGAGCGTCATGAACAGAACTTAAGCGGTTGCTTCCTGCTAAACTCCATCCACCGTTGAAGTAGTGAACCCCTGCTCCAATATAGAAAGATGTATCTTCAGTTACAGAAAGTTTGATACCTACGTTAACTGGAACTTGAACTGCATGGTAGTCCCAAGTGATATCATAGAACCCTTGTCCTAAAAATTTTGCATTAGTATCTCCACCCATAACCTTACGAGTGTAGTGTGCATTCACTCTCCAGAAAAAAGCTTTTCCGAAGTCTTGCTCATATCCTAAGGACATAACGAGACCGGTCATTGCTCCACTGGTTTTAGCGCTGATTAATCCCATTGTTGTGTGTTGCAAACTTAACAGACGGTTTTCAGGGATGATTGCGCGACGAGGAAGCGCTCCCGGAGTTCCATCAGTAGCAGTAGTGCTATAGTTAGTGGAAGAATCCAAACCGTCGGTTGCAATTGTATCGCCCAATGATCCAAGGTCAAATTGGAGACCGAGGCCTCCAGTGATGTAAGACTTTGCGCTTAAGCCGAATGAAGAACATAGTACGGCGAAAACTAGCAAAGCTTTCGTGATGTTACGAACCATTTAAATAGCTCCTTAAACTTTTCGTATAGTAGAGTGATTTTTCACCTGGACCATTTATGTCTATAGTGGGGCCCAAGCATTGGACAGGACAATATCGATGCGGACCTGGGTGTCAAACAGATATTCTGGATAAAATAAAAAAGTCCGTTATATAGGATTTTATTTTGAACATTTGTTGTAAAAAATAAATATTCACTTCCCCGTTCGCGCGAATCTTAACGTCCGTTCGTTCATTTTGATTTTTAAACTTTGAGAAAAATCAGTGAGTTCTTTCTCACGAATTCAAGTGAGAAGTTTCGGAAAAACTCCTTGCAAGACTAGAATTTAGGAATCCAATGGAGAAGAACCGTTGGGGGTGGGACCAAAAGTCTCTGAGAGAGTCCCCGGAACCTGATCAGGATAATGCCTGCGAAGGGAAACGGAAAAAAACAAACGTTCGAGATATAGGTCCGCGAAAGATTACAAATTTCGCATGGACTTCTTCCCGCGTCCTTTTTCTTTTCCTCATATTTCAGATTCCGGAATTTCCCCCGACATGGGAGAAACATTATGGAATCCAATCAAACTACAACTCCATTCGAAATACCTCGAAAAGAGATACGCTTAAGCAACGGGTCCGTTTACAGCGCTTATACTACGGAAGGTCCTTGGAAAGATGGATGGAATCCTTCCGATTGGAAGGCTGGAATTCCTAAACTTAGGGGAGAATGGATCCAAAAAAGGAATTCGGGTCCTTCTCCGGTTCAAAATCATTCTCAAATGTATTTCGCAAAACAGGGATTGATAACCGAAGAAATGAAATATGTGGCGCTTAGGGAAGGAATGGATCCTGAATTTGTAAGAAGTGAGATCGCGAGAGGAAGAGCGATCATTCCTTCTAATAAAAATCATCCCGAATTAGAACCAATGATCATCGGCAAAAACTTCCTAGTAAAAATTAACGCAAATATCGGTAACTCTGCTCTTTCTTCTTCCATTGAAGAAGAAGTGGAGAAGTTGAGGTGGTCAATCAAGTGGGGAGCCGATACAGTGATGGATCTTTCCACAGGAAAAAATATCCACGAGACCAGAGAATGGATCATTCGTAATTCTCCTGTTCCGATCGGTACCGTTCCGATCTACCAGGCCTTGGAGAAAGTAAAAGGTAAGGCCGAAAATTTAAGTCTTTCCGTATTTTTGGAAACATTAGAAGAGCAGGCGGAACAAGGTGTGGATTATTTCACCATTCACTCCGGAGTTCTTCTCAGATATATCCCAATGACTTCTAAAAGAGTGACAGGTATTGTTTCCAGAGGCGGTTCTATCATTGCAAAATGGTGTCTCGCCCATCACCAGGAAAATTTCCTATACACCGGCTTTGAAGAAATCTGCAAGGTGATGAAAAAATATGGAGTGTCCTTTTCCTTGGGTGACGGTTTACGTCCGGGAAGTATTGCAGATGCAAACGACGAGGCACAATTCTCGGAATTAAGAACATTAGGAGAACTTACTCAAATTGCTTGGAAAGAAGATATCCAAGTAATGATAGAAGGTCCTGGACATGTTCCATTGGATAAGATCAAAGAGAATGTCGACTTACAGATGGAAATTTGTAAAGAGGCCCCATTTTATACATTAGGGCCTCTGGTGACTGATATTGCCCCGGGTTATGATCATATCACTTCTGCAATTGGTGCTGCGATGATTGGTTGGCATGGAACTGCTATGCTTTGTTATGTAACTCCAAAAGAACATTTGGGACTTCCTGACAAAGAAGATGTAAAACAAGGTGTGATCGCTTATAAGATCGCTGCGCATGCGGCCGATCTTGCAAAAGGACATCCCGGTGCAAAAGAAAGAGATGATCTGTTGAGTAAGGCAAGATTTGAATTCAGATGGGATGATCAATTTGCACTTTCCTTGGATCCGGATACTGCTCAATCATTTCATGATGAGACACTTCCTCAGGATAGAATGAAAACTGCGCATTTTTGTTCAATGTGCGGACCTCATTTCTGCTCCATGCATCTAACCCAGGAACTTAGAAAATACGCGGAAGAGAAAGGGATTTCGGACGAGAAGGCCATGGAAGAAGGGCTCAAAGAAAAATCGGAAGAATTTTTGAATAAAGGCGGAACTGTTTACGTCTCCTCCGAGTAGCTTGACCTTTCCAAAGAAATTTGGAATCCTGGCTCGGCTGGACGGACCCGTATGAAACAAAAACTCGTTCAAAAACTTTTTTTCGTATTCTTCTTATTAATTGCACCTGCGGCTTTCGCCCAGGGGAATAATGATCTTGCTCCTGTTCCAGGTGAATTGGAGCAGGCCGGAAGAAGAAGTTCGAGAAAATTCTTTATTGGAGGTTTTACTGCAAACGGTCTGAGTTGGTTCGGTTCAGGGATCCAATTTTCTTCTAAATTGGCTACTTCTTTCCAGTGGCAGGAACAAAGAGTGATCCAAAGATTTGATTTGGATGTAAATGGTGTACAAACCGATCTTTCCGGAATATTCACTCTTACAAATTCGGAAAAGATCCAAAGACAATTAGCTCTTCAGATGGAATGGTTCCCTTTTTCCGGCCCTTATTATTTTGCAGCAGGGGGAGGGTTGGAAACTTATTCTGAAAAACAAAGAAAAACGGAGACCTATGTTCCGAGCGGGAATTATAGGGACTACTCTTGGAATATTTCCCAACAAAAACTTTTCCTTTCTGCGGGGGCAGGCTTTAGATATATTTTTACTTCCGGATTTTTTATCCATGTAGGAGGGAATATCCTATTTTATCCGGAAAGAACCACTCATGAACAAAGAGGTTCTTATGGCACCAATACAAGTTGGGACTATAGACAATTACAAAAAGATTGGCAAGAACCTGAAAAGGAAGCTCGGTCTCATCAGAATCCATATGGAGCTCAGCTACAGATATTATTCGGGATAGCGATCTGAAAACCAATTATATGCTTCCATGACCTTTGGGCCATCTATTATAAAATTTTAATGGATGTTGGAAGTTCTCGCGTCCTTTGTTTTATGACTTGCTGTGGTCTTAAATGTTTCAATCACCTTGGAACATTCCCAAGTAGAAACATCATATCCTATCGTTTGGAACCAATTTTGCAAAAGATTCGGATCTTCTTTTTGTATGCTAAGCATGAATTGAGGGTGATTTGCTTTTTCCGTATGAACAAAATCTAAAAAAGTTCTCAAACTATTTCCCACCGATCTCAGGAAAATCTGTTTTGGATTTAAAATTCGCAAGAACAATATTATGAAAATTGCGGAATCTGCATTCCGATTTTATAATCTTAAGAATATTGAATTTCGATTAACAAGGAGTATAACGTATGTTTTTCGAACTCCTCGCTAAAATAAGGGACATAATCCATTAATATATTCAATGTTCGAAAAACTGCTTACCTGGATTGGGGTAAAACCGTTATTAAATTCTAAAATACTAAAATGGAATATTGTTTCGGGAAAGAATCTTCAAAAAACCTTATTTATCACAAAAATTTCTTAGAAGAAATTAAATAAATGGTAAAAAAAAGAAAATTCTCCAATATGTGGCCATGCAAAGGCTTGATTTCGGTCTTTCGGATAACCACGGAGAGGCGGAAGAATTCTGCAAGTTACTGAATCGTTCTGCTTTAAGTATTTGTTATGGATTGCCAATTTCTCTCAGAACGGAGGCAGTCTTATTCTTATATAAATATTCCCAAAATAGCGTAACGGAAGGATTTAATTTTTTAAGAAAATATTATAGTCCAAGTTATTCCATTTTAT
This sequence comes from Leptospira andrefontaineae, assembly GCF_004770105.1. Lineage (NCBI taxonomy): Bacteria > Pseudomonadati > Spirochaetota > Leptospiria > Leptospirales > Leptospiraceae > Leptospira > Leptospira andrefontaineae. The sequence goes on from NZ_RQEY01000026.1 coordinate 214,130, forward strand.
ATTGGATTAACGAATCCGCTCATGCTTTGCCTTGGGAAAATCCTTGGCTCACCTTACTTCTAGAATCTCATTCTTCTGCGTTATTACTTCATTCTCTGGACGATCATTTAACAGACGGCTCATTAAGAGCGAATCATATCATTCTGCAACTTAGGACAGAGGCATGGACCAGATACGCACAATCCAGCAAATTATTCGGTAGAGAAGTGCATGACGGTGTTTTGATCGCAGAGGAGTTCATAGATAGATATTTCAAATCCATCGTAGATCTAGGAATTGCAGAAAGTTTAGAGGCTCATCTTTCTAGATTTCGTTCTCAAATGGGAATTTGGTCCTTACAGCCCTACTTACTTGCCAGGTCTTTCTTTTCTAAAGACCAAGCAGAACATGTAAGAAGAATGTATGAATTTTTTGGAGTGGCTTGGAGACTTTTGGATGATTATCAGGATCTAAGCGAGGATTTGGAGAATGAAGATATATCTTCTATGATCTATTTCCTTCCGGAAGACAAAAGGCAAGATTGGAAAAGGGATAAAAAACGGGAAATTTTAGGACTTTTAGAAGAGATACAATTAGAAAGACAGATCTCCGATCTAATTAATTCTTATTTGAATGAAGCTTCAAAACTCGCAGAAGATCTACATTTACCTAAATATGCAAATTCCTTACTTTCCTTAAAAATTACGGAACCAAGCCGTGCCTGAATCTTTTAGGAAGAAGATATTCTCTTCTTTTGCCGTCTTTTCTTCAGTGAGATTTACTTTTTCTTTTATTTTAAATCTGTTCTTACCACCGACCGGCTTTTGGATCTTAAAAGATATTCGCTCTTCCGTTATTTTGACCTCGGTTGTTTATTTTTCTCCTATTTTAATTTTATCTCTCTTTCGATTTTTAGGCGGAGGTTTTTTATCATATTTACTCTTTTGGATTTTTGTATTAGGAATATTTGTTTATCCATTTGCACTTTTCTATTTCACCCGAAAGAGTTATTTTAAATACGAAGAAGAGAAAAATTTTTTCTTATTCTTTCCTTACGGAAAAATTTACATATTTGCTGCTTTTCTAATGTTCTCAATGGCGGTTTCGTATTTCGGAACCAAACTTGTAAGAGAATTCTGGATAGACGTTTATGAAATCAGATCGGATTCGATGGAGCCTAATTTTCAAAGAGGAGATTTTGTCATAGTCCAAAAATCGGGTTTTGAACTGAAAAGAGGAGAGCCAATCTTAAAAAGAACGGAAGAAAATGTAATTCTTCCTTCTCGAATTATTGGTTTGCCTCGAGATACGGTTTCTTATAAATATTCCCAGGAAAATCTTCCTGCTTTGACTGAAATTTTTGTGAATGGGATACCAATCCGCTCCGGAGAATTCAATCGTGATTTTGTAAATCTGGATGAGAATGGAGAAAGGACTAATCTGAATCATTCCCTGGATGAAACGAATTTAGGAAAAACTTATAAAACTGTTTATTCTCAAGAAAATCCCCAGTCTGTTTTTTCTCTTTTTTTATATTTTCCATTCAAAGTTATCACTCTGGGCAACGATCAATATGTAGCCTTGGAAGATAATCGGACCTATGGGATTGTCCCTATCTTCTATCCTCCATTAGAAAAAAAGGATATAGTCGGAAAAATTTCTATTCGAATATTTTCCATCAATTGGAGAGATTCAGAATGTAGGGATCTGGAAGAAGGATCTATTAAACTTTCTAGGCATCTGGAATGTGAAAAAACTTTTCAGAAACTTAATAAAGCCCGGATCCGCTGGAAAAACATAGGCTCCAATTAAATTAACCTAAGTATTCCACGACTAATAAAGCCATATCATCTTGGTTTTGAAATTCCCCTTGGAATGCTTGCACACCATGAATGACTGAGTCACAGAGATCTTCGGGAGATTGATCGGAATTTTTTCTAAGTAAATCAGACAAACGATCTTCTCCGAAAAATTCTCCTTCCGTATTTCTGGAATCAGGAATTCCATCTGTGTATAAAACTACCTTGTCTCCGGGTCGCAAATCCACTGATTCCGTTTGGTAAGTGGTTGGGATTGCTTCGTAAATTGCGACACCTTTAGGTCTGTAAAATTCCACTACTCCACCTTTTCTTAAAACAAGACACTCCGGATGTCCTGCATTCGCGATCAATGTTTTGCCTGATCTGAGATCCACGGTCACTAAGGTTGCAGTGATAAAATGACCATCTAGTTTTCCTTCGAATTGATTACGAATATGTAAAAGAAGAGAAGATGGATCTTGCAAAAGAATGGACCAATCTCCCAGGGTCATTTTTAACATGGATGCTAAAAGTGCGGCGGAAACTCCATGGCCGGTGACATCTCCGATGAACATTCCTAAAGAACTTGTAGAAGGATCATAGATCACATCCAATAAGTCTCCCCCTATCTCCATCATCGGTTTGTATCTATATGAGATCTTTGCATTCGGTATAACTGGAAGTTCTCTAGGTAGAAGTGCATTCTGGATCTTTCCTGCAATAGAAAGATCTTTCGCTAAAATTCTTCCTTTTTGTACAAGTTCCGCTTTTTGGAGTTCTATAATTTGAGTTCTTTCTTCCACCTTTGTTTCTAAGGATTCGTTTAAGGATTTAAGTTTACCTTCCGATTTTTCTAATGCTCTAAAAACTTCCGCGTATCTTTTGGCGAGAGCTAAGCTGAATAATAATGTTAGGCCTAAAAAACTTTCATTCACCCAGGGTTGTGCCTGGCCGAAACCTGCAAAACTTAGAACAGTATAAAAAGACGATACCGCAACTAAAATTAAACCTGTGACCACCCATCTGAAGGAAAGAATGCTACTCCATCTATATCTGAAAAATATATATAGAGTATTCATATAAAAGAATACTAATATGACTAAGAATATATGGAAGGCGATTTTTCCGAAGTATTGGTGCCCTCCTGTGATCCCATATTCCAATGAAGGCCAGATAGTCAGAAGAATAAAAAGAAATTGTAATATTCTTCCGGGAACATTTCTGGGTGCCTGGAAAATCCCAATTGTAAATTCATAAAATAAAATGGGGAGAAATGCTCCCAGAGAATATCCGAAAATCACCCAGGTCCAAGGAGAATCCACTATATATTGGAACCATCCTTCGTAGGCAGGATACCAGATCGCTAAAGATAAGTTTAAAAGAGAAAAGGATAGATTAAATTTATCTTGGGGCCTTCTGATATAAATAAACGCAAAAAAGAAGAAAGAAAAAAACTCCAAGGAGCTGAATAATAATACTCTAAGCGCTTTTAGTAGATATACGGTTTGTATCTCTGAAAAACTGCCCACTACAGGATCTTCCATCATGTTCCTTGGCCCATTGAAAGGAAATAATTGTAGTGCCAGAGTAACTTCTTCGTTTTGGAAAGGAATGACTACGATCCTGGGTTTGGAGGAATCTTCCGATTCTCCTGGCACGATCATCTGTTCTTTTCCTTCCGATTTTACTCCTAGATAACAACCGGATGGACAAAAAGGTATATAAGCAGAAAGTAATATATCCAGATCGTTCTTACTTCTTTTAACCGAGTGGAAGAATACGAAAGAGGGATCCTTTTGTTTTGGATTATAGTTCGAGATATTAGAAGGTGCGGCTAAGAAAGATTCTATTTTGTATGAATCCTGGCCGGAAGGATTTTCAGAATTTTGTCCCGGTAAAACAGGGAAATGTCCGTGGAAAAAATTTCCCGCGGGAATTTCAGAAAATGCCCAATTAGAAATTATATAAGGACTTTTATCTTGTTCCCAATTTGTTGATGGGGTTTCCGTTCCAGAGATTGGGTCGGGGCCGGAAGATCCACATCCCAGTAGGAGGGCCAGCAAGAGAGAAACGATAGGTTTCTTTAGATTTTTTATTTTCATTTCGCATAACCATTTTTGGCTTCTTACGTTTGTTTATAAGAGCATGGTCCGTTGTATAGCCTTTTAACCTGCGTCTTTTGCACAACGGAACCCAAAATGATGATATTCCGGATAATTTTGAGGAACATGTGCTCTTCTTTTAGAACCCCTTGCATAACTTGAGGGCCACCACCAAGATCCGCCTTTTAAGGTTTTTTTATCAAAACCCGGACAGTTATCTTCTCCTTCGCAAGGTCCTTTCGGATCTTTCCCGCTGCAAGATTCTCCACATACTTTGTAATTTTCGGAGTACCAATCTTGGACCCATTCCCAGGAATTTCCGGCCATATCAAATAATCCATACACTCCTGCCGGCCTACTTCCTACAGGAGCAGTGGGCATTAAATTTGGAGGATTGATTTTTTTATAAACACAACCTTTTCTTTCGTCTTCTTCGATGACGGCTAACTTACAATTTGCAGGTTTGTTCCCCCAAGGAAATAAATTTCCTTTAGGACCTCTGGCTGCCTTTTCCCATTCCGCTTCTGTCGGAAGTCTTTTACCCACCCATTCACAATATTCTTTTGCAGTATACCAACTCACTCCAAGTACAGGCTGTTTTGGTTTTAGATAGAGATCACCGTAGGCGGGACCGATATAATCGCAGGTACCGTTAAAGAGGCAGTCTTTGCAGGAACCTTCTTCTATACATTTGCTAAAGTCTTCATTTGTGACTTCGTAAAGATCTATGAAGAAGTCGCTGATATAAATTTTTTGTTCGGGTGCTTCGTCCGGATCGTGAGTATTACTACCCCTGATAAAATATCCTTCCGGAATACACTGCATTCCTTTGATCTTTTTTCCGTAGCAGGGTTTGCTCGGGTCAGGAGACCCAAGCACATGAGGAGCTGCTAGAAAGATTATGGATAAAAATAAAATAATAAAATGGATCGGACGAAAGGAGTATGAGTTCATCAAACCTGGAAGAATCCTTTCCCAAGAGGATTCGACCGGGTAGGTTCTTATGCAAGAGAAAAATTGATCGGGAAGAAAGGACCTTCTTCCCTAATTCAAAAGTTTTTGACCGGAAATTTTTACAGGATAAAAAGTGGAACGCTACAAGAGGAAAAATCTATACTTCCTTGTTCAGTAGAATTGTTCCCGTTGGAATCAGTCATAGTGTAAACGTAATAGCCGGAGCCACCGGAGAAGGAGATGGTTCCTGTCCCAGTCAGATCCCCAGCCAAGGTGAAGGATACTTTTCCTGCTCTAGGAAGACAATCTATGTATTTCCATTTCACAGGTTCATCTACTGAAAGTGTTAATGTGAAATTTTTCTCTACATGGACTACTTGTAAGGAACCCGCACTCCAGAGTCGGTACCAGGATAAAGGATTAGAGTCGCTTCTATCCGCTCCGTACTGTAGAGAACTCAAAGAAGAAACCTGGTGAGAAAAGATAAGATTCGATCCGGAGTAACCTTCTCTCAAAACGGAAACGTCTTGCGAATAAGAAGAAATTCCAGGAGAAGTTCCAGTGAGAATATTATTCCAAGTCAAAGAGTAAGCTAGATTGGTTGTTGGAGTTCCCGCAGCATAAGAAAGTGGTGCGCCTGTTCCGGTCACCTTTACTGAAACTCCTTGGAATGAGTTTTCGATGGTACGATTTACTCCAATTTTCAGATTCGTACCGTTTTGTACGAATGGAGAAGAAGCGGAAAGATTGCTCCAAATATTTTCAGTTAGCCCATCGATTACCCAATTGCTAAAAGGTAAAAATCTGCAATTCCCAAATTCTTTAGAAACTAAGAAAGAAGAAGAAGGATCGTTTCCATCCAAAATATAATCTAAGAAGTCGTACGCGTTTGCATCCGTAGAGTTTACTTGTCTGGAGTAATTTCCTCCTCCCCAACAGTTGAATGAAAAATTATAAGCTTCAAGTTCTCCGAAATCAGGTCCTTTATTCCAAAGTCGATGTCCTAAAGAGCTGATCCTTTCCGGCCAACCGATTTGATTTCCTCGGATTGCAACTGATGCACCTTCTCCGCTTAAACCTTCCATGGAACCGGATACTGGATCCATAGCCGAACTTAAAGCCTCTGCAATTTGGTCCCTATTCGTAAGTAAGGATAATGCGACCAAATCGTTTGCTTTGGAACTTTTATCTTCCTGAGAGCAATAAAATAGAAAGAAAACAGAAATAAGGACAGATAGAAATACTCTCAAATAGGGGAGAAAACGATTCAAAATCATAATAAATACTCTGTAAAAACGGGAAAAAACCTGGGTTCTCTACTAGATTAACCTATAAGACTGCATGTTTTTGCGTAAAACCCTATCTCTTTATTACAAAATTCGGGTTTTTGAGCAAAAAAAATGGTTCAAAGAATAGTTTGCTTGCTAGGTTCCAAAGAAGACTAAATATAACCGATTTCAATACAAACGTTAAGGGGTTAATCAAAAATGAAAAAATCACTCGTTTTATTTGTCGTTTTGGCGGCGTTTTTAGTTGGCGAATCTGTATTTGCTGATGCGCTTCCAGTAGTCGGAAAATGGAAGACTATAGATGACGAAGACGGTAAAGAAAAGTCCGTAGTAGAACTCTACGAGCAAGGTGGCAAAATTTATGGAAAGATTGCTAGCTTAAGAGATCCTTTGGATAAAGATGGCAAACCAAAAGTTTGCACCAAATGTGAAGGTGCAGATAAAGACAAACCGGTTATCGGTCTTGTTATTATCAAAGGTTTGAGTCTAGATGATGACGAGTATACCGGCGGAACCATCATGGATCCGAACAACGGCAAAACATATAAATGCAAACTAAAAGCCACTGACGGTGGTGCTAAATTGAACGTTAGAGGGTTCATCGGTTTTTCATTGATCGGTAGAACTCAAACTTGGCTTAAAAAATAAAATTCCAAGTAGCGGGGAGGATTCTCCCCGTTTTATTTCTATTTTAACGAGGTGATTTGATGAAGAGAACGGGCGCAATATTCTTATTCGTATTATTTTTTGCGGGAGCATTCAGTCTTTCCGCAGATCCTGCTCCTGTTACGGGAGTATGGAGAACATTCAACGATGCTGGAACGAAAGAAGAATCTACAGTTGAGATCTATGAGAAGGACGGAAAAATTTTCGGAAAGATCCTAAGCCTTATCGATCCAAATGATAAAGATGGAAAACCTGCTCGTTGTACCGAATGTGACGGACCTGAAAAAGATAAACCTATCCTAGGAATGGTTATCATCAAAGGATTAGGAGCTGACGGGGACAAATGGACCGGCGGACGTATTTTAGATCCAAATGACGGAACTTGGTATAAATGTAGCCTAAAAGCAACCGAGGGCGGAAAAAAATTAGAAGTCCGTGGTTATATCGGATTCTCTCTGATTGGTCGCTCCCAATTCTGGCAGAAAAAATAATCTTCAGATCATTTGATTCGGGGAAGGGTTCGCCTTTTCCCGAGTTTAAACCGTTTTCTTCTTTCCTTAAGTTTATAATTATTCCTTTCAATAACTGAATTCTTTCTTTTCTTTCCGATTCGTTTTCCGAAATTTAAACTGTGACGGGCTTCTTTCGGGTCTTTCTACTCGGCTTCTTATTTTATTCTTATATAGTTTCCTGTTCTATTCTTAGGGAAACCATTCCTTCTCGCCCATTGAACGATGGGGCTATCTCTATTCTTTTAAAAATTGATAAAAACGCCAGAGAGGAATTTGAGAAGGTCACCTCTTGGGAAATTCCTTATACATTTATAGAGAAGGATCATAGTTATGCGGTGATCCACAGGGATAAACTGAAGGCTTACGGTTTTCCTAAAGAAGGGATCAATATCGCGAAAGGGATGCCTTTCAAATATTATTCCGGAAATTACCAGGATTCATTATCAGAATCCATCTTTGCATTAGCGGATATCAAAAAAGGTTATAAGGATAATATATTAAATTCTCATTATCTATTCTGGGTGCATAAACTTTTTCCGAAACATTCTCAGTATAAGATAATCGGAAAATCGGCTAGAGGAAGAGAGATCCCCGCGATCTTACTCACTGATACGAATATCCCGGATGAAGATAAAATTTCAGTTCTATTCAATTGTGCACATCATTCCAACGAAGTTGTTTCTGTGGAACATTGTTATGATGTGATCTATGAACTTTTAGCTCATAAGAAGAAGTATTCCGATATTTTTGCAAAGTTGAAGATCTGGGTAGTCCCAATCGTGAACCCGGACGGTTCTCGTGTGTTTTGGCATGAGAATATGTCTATGGGAAGAAAGAACGGATATCCAGGTTGGGGACAGGTAACTGAAAAAGATAATCCAGGAGTGGATATCAATCGTAACTATCCATTCTTCTGGGGAAAGACAAAATCAAATCAAACTTCTTCCGTATCTAATAGTGTATTTTTCAGAGGACCTTATGCAGGCTCTGAACCTGAAACACAAGCAATGATGAATTTAGCGGAGAAGGAGAGGTTTGCCGCTTCTATCAGTTATCATGCATTTGCGAATTGTATCTTAGTTCCGTATACGATAGATGGGACTTCTAATCCGGAACCCGATCTGGTTTGGAGTTTGGGAAAAAGAATCGCTTCTTCCGTAGAGAGTAAAAATCCAAATCACAATTTCAGCGCTAAAAAAAATATCTACGGTGTGGATGGAGTAGACCAAGATTATTATTTCTTTAAATACGGAACTCTTGCTTATTTAATAGAATCTTCTCATTTGAATCCGCCTTATTCGGATGTTCCTAAAATTGTAGAATCTTTGAGGCCTGCTTGGACGATCCTTTTGGAAGAAATTGCGGATGGAAGTAAACTTTACTTCAAGATCAAGGACGAACATGGGAGTCCATTAGTGGCAAATATCAAATTTGATAAGCTTCTTTTTTACCATGGAGAAGTGAGGACATCTCGTAAAGAAGATGGTATGTTCTTCCAATCCTTTCCGGGTATCCGCGGTATTAAGTTAAAAGTCGAAAAAGAAGGATATGAAACCGTTAACTGGGAAGGAACTACTTGGAGATCTTGGAAAGCGGTTGATATAGTTTTAAGGAAGAAGGCCCCGGCTCAATAGGATGAACAGATATAAAAACGAGGCTGCCTTAATCTTTTGTACCTTGATTTGGGGTGGAACCTTCTCCGCTACAAAACTAAGTTTAGTATCCATTTCTTCCTGTTTGTTTATAGGGATCCGATTTGCGATCGCAACATTTGTTTTTGTAATTTATATTCTTCTTAAAAATAGAAAGAACCCGGTTTCTTATCCGGATTGGAAAACAAATAAATCTTTATACTTCTTGGCATTCCTATTGGGCTTCTGGATGTTTATGGGATTTGCTTTCGAGACGATCGGATTAAAATACACGACCGCTACCAAGTCCGGATTTTTGACCGGGACCTTGGTTGTTATCACTCCGATCTTACAAACTTTATTTTTAAAACGTATGCCAAGCTCAGGGAACTTACTCGGAGTGATCGTAGTAATGTTCGGTTTATTTTTCCTTTCTGCCGAGTCGGTGGGAGAAGATCATAAATTTATAATATCTTATCATCTAGGAGATGTTCTTACTTTAGGCGGAGCGTTTTTCTTTTCTCTTTATATTATCTATGTGGATAAAGCTAGTAAGTCCTGTCCTTTGGACATTCTTCTTTTGTCCCAAACATTGGTGACCAGTGTATTTGCTTTTCTTTTGGCATTCATCTTACATTGGACAGAGTTCGAACCTTTGTTTATCAAAATGGATTCGAGGGTAATGCCGGCTTTATTTTATAATGGTTTGATCTCGTCCGTAGGAACTACGTTCTTACAAACAAAATACCAAAAAGGGATCTCTCCTACAAGAGCAGGGCTTATATTTTCTTTAGAGCCGGTCTTCTCCGCGATTCTTGCCTATTTTACGTTAGAAGAAAGATTAGATGCAACCGGTTTGATCGGATGTAGTTTTGTGCTCACAGGTGTTCTGTTAGCTGAACTATTGGGTCGAGAAAAAAAGTTTTAGAGCTTGTTCTATCCCTCATTTGAGTGAAAATTTAGCAAGTTTTTAGACTCTGGTTTGTAGAATAGAGGCTGGGAGTACCTTGCCATGAAGCGTATTTATTTCGTTCTATTCTTCTTCTCTTTCTGGGCTTGCAATCAGGCAAAATCAATCGATATAGATTCCGCAAAATCTCCTGTCGGCCTTCTCATGGACATTACTTTGTCCGTAGCGATTAACAGCGGGAGAGACGCAGGGCCGGAGTATATGGCCGCTGGAGACAATTGTTCTCTTTTTACTTCTGATGATGGGATCAGTTGGAATATTTCGCAAGGCGCTTCCACTCCGTTTACAGGTTGTTCCGGCGGAGTGATCTATGGATTGGCTCAGGGAAATGGAAGATGGGTGGCAGTCGGGACTTTGACAAGCACTTATCAAACTAATGCGAATAATTGTGGACTATGGAGTAGCGCAAACGGTGTGGATTGGGTAAGACATACTTGCCCGACTCCGAGTCCATCAAGTTATTCTAATACTCCTCTTAGGTCTGTCGTATACGGTGCTGTGGGAGGTGTTGGATTATTCTTCACTTCCGGTCATAAGATGGGTACCGGTGCAAACGAAGACTATTACGGACTAGTCAGTTTGGATGGAATAAACTGGGCATTCAGAAAATTAGGACCGACTCCAACGGTGGATGGTGGTCTTATAACTACCTGTTATTTGGAAATAGACAATGGAGTCGCCAGATGCTCGGGAGAAACAGGTTCTTATTCCGATGCGATCTTAAAATATAATTCTTCTTCCGGGGTTTGGGTGGCGGATACTGATCTTCCGGGTTATATGGGATATGCAGAGTTTCCAAGTTCTCCTCCCAATTATAATCCGAATACATCCTGGTTTTATGGGGGACCAAATCATTCCAGATTTACTTTCGGACAAGGTGATAGCGCAAACTATGTGAATCGAAAATTGTCCGGCGGTGATTGGGTGGAAGTTGTCACAAATGAAATTTTAGGCACCTATGGCATATTATTAAATTCCGCTGCATATAAAGGAAATCTGATAGTTGCGTTGGGCGATGCTTGCACTTGGATGAACTCCACGGATGGAGGAACCAATTGGAATCCTTACGAATCTCTCGGGAGTTGCACTTATGATAATGGAATGCCTGATTTTTTAAGTGTGACTTATAATTCCTACGTAAAACAATTCGTAGGTGCTGGGAGGTCAGGAAGAATAGTGTATTCCGAAACAGGATTAGAACCTTCTTCTTGGACGATCTTATTAACGGGTTTTAGTGGAACGATCAATACTCTGATCTCTAAACCTTAATTTTGTTGGACAGGATTTTCGGAACTTAAGTCCTGAGCAGGAATTCTGATCTTTGCTTTGATCACGGCTTCTTTTGTTTTCGGATCCAATCTAAAAAGTTTTTTGATAGCGATATCCTGCCAATAACGAGATCGATTTTCTTTGATAAATCTTTTTAGAAAATGGATCTCCGCACCTTTTTCGTTTACTTCTTCTTTGCCATAAAATCTATTTTTAAAAACGGAAGCCGAATCAGGATTTTCTTTCAGATATGTATCTACGTTTGTTAGAACATAAGTGCCTGTATAAGGACCTCCAAAAGATAAATTTATACCTTTTGGGTGGGCGATGAAATTTCCTATAAATCGTATCTCTAATCCTCCTGGATTGGAAAAAGAAAATTTAGATTTTTCTAATGGATCGTATTCTATTCGGATGGAATTGGAATGAAGAACTGTATATGTATGAGTCTGCACATGGCCGTATTTGTTTACGGTTGTATAAGTGTGGGTAGTTGTGTAAGTATAAGAGGCGCTGTCTAATACTAGGGATTGATTTTGCGGAAGTCTGGTGACTACGAAATATCTAGGAACTCCTTCTTCTGATTTGCCCAATTGTAATTTTTGGACCCATAAAAATCTGTAATTCCCGTCCCCTTCCATTTCCTTGCCTAAATCTTCTAAGTTGATGCGAAAGTTGGCACCTGCAACAGAAGAGATATATGTTTCTTTCGAAATGGATTCTTCTATTCCTCTGAATATCCCGTTTGAGATACCACCTTTGGCGACGATTAGCCCAAAAGCGACTAAACCTTCTTCACCTGGTGCTGGTTCTTCCAATACTGGAAATGTTTTTAGGCAAGCTAAGCTTAGGAAGGATATAATAAATATAATTAATGATCTAAATCTCCAATCCATTGGTTCCATCTTAAATGATAGCATTACTTATTCAATCCGTTTTGTTAGTTGACTCAGATTAGATTGAAAGAAGCAATATTCTTCTTTATATACATGAAGCGAAACATCCAGGCAAAATTTTCTTTTTTACTTTTATTCTGTATCTTATTTCCAGTCCACATTTTCGCTTCTCCTTCAAAAACAGATTTGGATGAGGATGTTTTAAAAGAGATCAGGGACCATTATGATTCTGGACAAAAGGCAAATAAGTTCGATAGGGACTTAGGTGTTCCTAAAACTCCTAAAGCCAAATTTTTCTCCATACAACCGGGGGGAAGTTACGATATTATTTCCGATCTAGATATCAGTGGAAGAGGAAGATCTGCTGCGATGACTACGGAATCTCAGAGGCCGAATTTCTTTTTTGATATCAGAAGTAAGGATTATAAGATAAACGAAGCATTTGGAGTTCAATTTCTCTTCCATTCAGCCAGAAAAGAATTCGATAAACAATCTTATTCTGTTCCTGCTCCCGATACAGGATCATCCTCCGATTCAAGTTCCTCTTCTTCGAGTAGCAGCAGCAGTAGCTCCGGGAAGAATGATAAAAATTCAGTTACAGCAGATTTAGGAACTAATGTAAAAGTAGATTATAATTATATAATACCTACGTTTTATTGGGGAAATCCGGAAGTGGATGGATTTCGTATGGGTTTTGGTTTCGGGCTCGCAGATATGAGAATGAGAGGGAATGTAGACTTTAGGGATCCGGGAGAAACGATCGGGAAAATGTATGGAGCAATGGGGGACAGGGATACATTTCTTAACACATTGAGTTTTATACAATTAAGTTCCGGCCTAGTGGATATGAGAAGAGGAGATCCCGTATTCAATTATCTTTTATTAAATTTAAGCCAAGGAAATAATTTAGAATTGATGGGGGCATATCTCGCAAGCCAGGGCACTCATTTTTCTACCGATATAATATCAATTTTAGTTTATGCAAATTTGCAAGATAAGTATACTCCTCTGGAGTTATTGGCTTTGAGCGCATTGTCTAGGACAAGTATCAATGCTAAGGACAGACAAGTTTTCGCTTATATGATCTATGTAGAAACTCCTAAATTCGGATTTGTAAAAGCCAGGCTAAGTTGGCATGGACCGTTGTTCAAAGATTCAGGATATACGATCCACATGAGCACGCTTGAACTTGCTTTGATGGTCCCAATCGACTTTTAATTCTTCTAATTTAGATCTGCATAATATCCCTGCTTGACACTCGGTCGATTTGAAGCGATTTTGGGCGGAAAACTAAAACCGCCTAACCGAGGAATAATGAATAGAAATTTGGAATTGGAGCGCCAAGGGGAAGTTGCCGCAAATTATCTGCGGATTTTTTTAACCATAGTTTTTATTTTCGGAACTGCATTCGGACTTGTTTGGAAAAGCGGGATCCAAGCGGTTTTAGGTTATTATATAGGCGGGATTATAGCTTATTCCTTCATCATCTTCTTTTCCATTTTTGTAATGAAGTTTTTCGGTTACAGACCTTGGCTGAAATACGCGACAGTATTCATGGAATTTATAGGTTATGCGATCGTGCAGGTCGGATATTTCGGAACAGAAGACCAATGGAAACCGAATGGGATTTTGAGTCCGGCTAACTATGGGATCTATTTTTTAATTTTAGCAGGGACTATTTTCAGGTTCAATCCTAGATTTACTTTTATCACCTCTACAGTTTTAGCAGTGCAATTCACTTCGATGGCGATGGCACTCACCATTCTAAACCCACAACTCCTTACCATGGGCTATGATGGAATGATCCGATTGAGATCTCCCCTTGTAATTTTGATGGGGGTATTTTTATTCGCGTTCGGAGTTACTATCTCTTATGCAACTAAGTTTGTGAGAAGATTGGTGGAAGAAGCCCAAAACGCAGAAGAAAGAGCCATAAGAAATTATACTTCTGCAAAGGAAATCCTACAAAGTTCCGAAACAGTAGCAGAAGAACTTCGTAAATCTTTAATAGATGTAGAAGATGTAGCGAGGGCAAACGAGGATAGCAGCCGCGATCTGGCGAGTATGGTAGAGGAAACATCCGCCACTTTGGAAGAGATGGGAGCAAGTATAGAATCCATTGCAAAAATGGCTGAACAACAGGATGAATTTGGAGATGATACTTCTACTTCTATAGACAAGTGGAAAGATCAAATGGTCCGAGTATTCGAGGCAGTTTCTTTTGCCAGAAGTTTGGGAGAAGGTTCAGCAGCCACAGCGATAGAAGGTGAGGGCACAGTACGAGTTGCGTTAGATGTATTCTCTCAATTTAAAGGTACAGTCCAAGAAGTTAGTAAAATTTTAGTAGTGATCCAGGATCTCGCTGGAAAGACAAATCTACTTTCTTTGAACGCAGCAATTGAAGCGGCGAGAGCGGGAGAAGCAGGAAAAGGGTTCTCAGTAGTTGCTGAGGAAGTGAGTAAACTTGCTGATTCTTCTTCTCGAAATGCAAAAGAGATCGTAAAACAGATCGGTGCCTTGGGAGAAGCTTCCGACACAAGTTCGGAAAAATTCGGAGAATTAGTCCAAGCTTTCCGTGAATTGACTTCTGGAATTGGTTCCATTGGAGAAGCATTAGCTCAAGTAGGGGATTCGGTAGATAAACAAAAAAGTCTCTCCACCGAAGTGGAAGATAAGAATAAACATATCCGCGATCTTGCTAAAGAAATGAAAAATTCTACATTAGAACAATCGAATGGAGCAAAGCAGATCCTGAACGGGATAGAATATTTAAGCAAAAGATCCATGGAGATGTCTGAGATTACTGAAAAACTCAGAACTAGTTTGGAAAGATTAAAAGTTACTTCCCAATCTTTAACGAAAACATTAGAAGCAACCAAATTAGATTAGAATATTTGTTAGAATCTGATAAATATTTCATACGTCCTTCGATTGAAAGTCGATCCAAAGGTACGTATGAAGTTTTAAACAGACTAGGGTTTTAGTTCGGAGCGGTCATCCCGGTAGAAATGGCGATTCGATTCCAGGAATTGATTGTGTTAATCACTACGATTAACGCGATAAACTCTTTTTCTTCGAACTGAGCTTTAACTCTTGCATATAGATCATCCGGAACTCCATTCTCTGAAATTTTAGTTACATACTCTGTTAATTCCAAAGCGACTCTTTCTTTTTCAGTATAATAAGGAGCTTCTTTCCAGGCGTTTAGAAGATAGATCCTTCTTTCTTCTTCTCCTAATTTTCTGGCGTCCACTGTGTGCATATTAATACAAAAAGCACAACCGTTGATCTGAGAAGCTCGGATCTTGATTAACTCATAAAGTTTGATGTCGATCCCTGAGCTTTTAGCAAAGTTTTCCATCTCCATCATTTTTTCCAAAACTTGGGGATATACTTTGGCGTAATTGAATCTTGCGTTCATTTGTTTCCTCTTTTAAAAGAAAGACGCTCGAAGTGTGGGGATGTGACAGCTGATTGAATTTTTCCTTTGCTGAGTAAATTCGTACTTTTCACCGGTATTTTATTTTATGATCTTATCGTTTATGTTTAGGAGTGTAAATGAGCTCTTTTGACAAGATCCAAAAGCGGGCAGCCAAAAGAAAAGGTGGAGAAAAAGCCCTGCAATCGCTTCTTCCCAAAGTAAATCCGAAAAATAAACTGAGTCGTCTCTCCGATGATCGTGTACTCAGTGAGATGGCAAAACGAGTATTCTCCGCCGGTTTTGTTTGGAAGGTCGTGGAAAATAAATGGCCAGGATTTGAAGAAGTGTTCTTAGGATTCGATCCTACAAAATTACTGAAACAACCGAACCGATTTTGGGATGCTTTAGGATCGAATGAAAAAATCATACGTAATGCACAAAAGATCTCATCGGTAAGAAAGAATGCACAGTTTGTCGTGGAAATTGCCCAGGAACATGGTAGTTTCGGAAAATTTCTGGCGGATTGGCCTATCCAGGATCAGGTCGGGCTTTTGGATTTTCTTTCCAAACGTGGTTCAAGATTAGGAGGTAATACCGGCCAATATTTCCTGCGCTTTATAGGAAGGGATTCTTTTATCCTATCTTCCGACGTTATATTATGTTTACGTGATGTAGGTCTTCCTTTGTCTTCGACTGGAAAATCCAAAAAAGATCTGGCAGCAATCCAAAAACAATTTAATACTTGGGCCGACGAAACTGGCTTATCATATACCCATATATCCCGTATTTGTGCGTTTTCGATCGGAGAAAACTATTCTGCAGAAATGGAGGAAGACTATTGATCCGAAGATAGACAATCCTCCTTTACGAGAATCCGTGAGGGGGTTATAACCTTTCGGTATTTCTACTAAGAAATGGAATAATTCCTAGTAGAAGCCGATCTTGTTCCCTAAGCCCACCCATGTTAGAATCCCGGTTGGTTGAAACTAAAAAAGTTTTTTACCAAATTGTTCAGGGATCTATATATGAAAATTTACGCTTTAGGGTTACTTCTCCCTCTTATAATATTCGCAAATTGTGATGGCTCATCAGATGATCAGAATGCTGTTCTTGCATTGCTATTAAATAAGAAATGTATGAACTTTCCGAAAAATACCACCGTATTTGATTCCGGTGGAGATCCTCTCGTAGAGTTTAGTTGCTCTGTCTCGGGTAAAACATATATCTGCAGCGATGGGCCGAGCATTCAATACAGAACATATTCTTCTATCGAAGGTGCATTATTGGGAGTCGTAAATCCTCCTGGTGGTGGGGGTCAAGGTTTTGGGTTTTTCCCTTCTCAAAGAGGACTTCTTAGGAATAAGACTGTGAGTGCTTCCAACCCGACCAACATTTCGTATAATTTTATATACACGTATGACTTTGCTCACCGCCTAGTATCTGCTTTCAACGCGATTGACTCTAACGATCGAGTTTATGGAGATTATGACTTAAACGGATTTCCTTTGGACGTAGATGGGATCAGTGCGAATTATTCGTATGACCCTGGAAATAAGCGCCCTAGTAGTATTAGTATTGGAGGAACCAATATGTTCTTCGATACAAATGGATGGGCAATTGGGCTCGAGGACGGAGACATCTATTCTTTTCAGAATAGCGGATCTTTACAGGTCTGCGATTGATTGATCCAAGTTTTGGGCGATCCTCCCGCTTCGCGGGAGTCGCGCTGCTATGTGTTCGCTCGCGCTCATCCGGGCGAAGCCCGGACTAAAGCACTTCGCATCGCTATCGCATTATAGAATCTTAATGCTTCATAGATAATTAAAAAATCGTTTTAAAAAATAAAACTGTATATTGGAAATCCACACACATGAAAAACTTTACTCTATCTTTTCCCTTGTTCCTACTTCTTGCTTTATTGGCCGACCAATCTAAATAACCCCGGTTAGACGGATCGGATCTTTTGATTTAATATCTTTCCTGAACGCGGAATCCATATTCTAAAGTTGGAAAAGAAAATCCCCACCCTCTTTGGGTGGGGGCCGGGTCGGTGGTACCCGTTTTCCTTACAAAAACCGCCTTAGCACACTTTTGTAATTTGCACAATTCCCTTTTTTGATCGATATCTTGTTGGAGTTCCTACAAAGAAGGAGAGTAGCTGGCCCTTACTCTACTTGGAAATATTTTATAGATTTCTAATGTATGCTCTTGTTCGGCATTTTCTTTACATTGCAGAGGGGATTTTTTAGAAAATCCTCGTTTTTTCCCCGTAAAAAATCGAATGAATTATCTACGTTTTTCCTTGACCGGTCGCATCAATTCTCTACATTGGTTTTTACGGCCTTTTCCGTATGGGAAATCGCCGGCAAAGCCAAACGAGTTAAAAAGACGGAAGTCCTCTTCCCTCAAAAAGAAAAACTCGCTGCGGCAAATAATCAGTTCTTTAACAACAAATATAACTGCGAATGAGAAATTAAAATTTTTTATTAGCTGAGATTAGATTATGGTGATGAGTTCGCCATAATATTAATAATCTCGAACACTAAGAAAACAAATTAGAGCTACTCTCATTCTACAATAATATCGAAAGATGCAGCCCTTTCTAACGGCATTCCAAAGAAACTTTTGGAAGTTAGAGGGCTTGGCGTGGTTTAC
>NZ_RQEY01000027.1 GCF_004770105.1 Leptospira andrefontaineae
AATAGATCTGTAAATATGCCGGTGAAACTCAGCAATATCTTATGCACTCTTATGTTCGAAGATGCTCGAGGGAATTTGATTCCAGTCCAAAGCTTCCGGTTACGAAACGATGATTATAGCCTATTTCAGGTGGAAGTTTACGGAGGAGATGATTTCGGACCTTACGTAGTAGAACTTCCGAATTTAAATACTGCGGAAATTGAAAGTGCAATTGCTTCAGGTTTTAATCCAAAAATTTTCATTGTAGATTATACAATGACTCACGTGACTGATTCCAATTACAAATCTGCTCTTTTGAATTTCTCTGGGGACAATCTCAAAATTATCGAGGAAAATTCCAAAGGCAGAACAAGTTTAATTAAAATTTTCGGACCAAATTATCGTGAAAAATTTAGAGTAGCTGCGTTCGATGATCTGAGTAATAATAATCCATGTACTACAGTTACAGCTAGTACTCTTGCTCCTGGAGTGAGTTTAAAAAAGGCATTACAGAGAATTGCATGCTCCGGAACTCAGGTAGAATTTGAAGACTATGTGGTCGACTTGAGCGAGTTCGCTCCTTCCCTTACTGATTCGAAAATTCACTTGAAAGGTATAAAATCCTTTGCCGGAATTCCTACTCAGCTTCCTTGCACCTATCAAACATATGCGGGATCGGATGGAGTTTCAAGAACAGCTTGTGTCCAAAAACCTTATAGTACTTGGACAGATGTGGAAAAGAAGACTGCTGGGGTTTGGGCTATCTATTCAAACGGAAAATATAATGCTCCAACCGAGTATTGGGTCGACGGTTCTAATATCCGTATTTTCGATCCGGGTAATATTCAAAAAGCACAGATGGTAAAGGGAGTGGACTCCATTATTTGGGCGGGAGACTACTATGATATCGTTTATATTAGCGCGAAAGATCTTGCTAAGAATGAAGAAAATCCACCGTACGGCTCTACGCCTATCGGGATTTCCGGTTCAAGTCCTACTGGTGGATCTATCGATCCGAACGATCCGAATTCATCTTTTAAACTAAATACCGTATGGGATCTTTCTCAATTTGGAGAAAACCCATACGAGCCGGATCAAAAATCTTTCTATGTTGGAAAGGTCGGATTCAATGAAAAAGTCGTATTTAGCGTAAAGTTAGATAAAACGAAATATTTAAATCCAAGCTTTGGTTTACCTGAAAACGGTGGTTCTTACCAATATTTTAGTGACTTTAAATATACTCCTACCGTTGCGACTAAACGTTTTAACATCGATCAAGTAATGGATTTCGAAATCAGTTTAGGTTTCGCAGGCCAAAGGACGGATTGGATACATGTCTATAAGGATACGGACGATACAGACGCATATCATGTCCGCAAGATGTGGGTTGATACTTCCGGTTACGCTGACCAAACATTTAGAATTTGTTTGCGTATGCCTTCTGCAAGTAATATAGTAGATCCGAACAATAGTTTAGTTAATATCTATATTCGCCCTGCATTGAACAGTGCATATCGCAAATCAATTTGGCCTTTAAAATACACCGATGTTAAGAAGATGAGAGGAGAGTTGAGTTCTCCGACGAATATTGGAGATACTACGATATATCTTACGGGAGTATACGGGACGATAGAAGTTAATGATCCTATCTACGTTAGTGGGGATACCTATCCTTATACTGTAGTAAGTGTTACTCCTACTCCAGGATATCCTGACGGCTCATTCACCGTGGTTGTCGACACTGCGATGAAAA
>NZ_RQEY01000028.1 GCF_004770105.1 Leptospira andrefontaineae
GGCCTTATTTTCCAATGATCAATTCTCTGGGGATTTTAACGGAGATGGGACTTCTGACTTTTTATTATTCGATCGTTCTTCCGGAGAATGGACTTTAGGGGAAACAATCAACCAAACCATCAATTTTAAGATCTGGTCTAAGGCTCCTCAATTCAAAACAATTACTCGCTGGCTTCAGGGAGATTTCAACGGTGATGGATCAACCGACATAGGGTTTTTCTCTGAGACAGACGGAAGATTCTGGATCGGCGAAACAACGTCTAACGGATTCCGTTATAAAATTTATAGCGATATGAGCTATGGTCCAAACCAAGAGAGAGTGATGAAAACTCCTCTACCTTTGGATGAAGTAAAACCGATTAAAGGATTTGGAGTATTCTCCACTTCTTCGGATACTAAAACTGTTCTTTTAGATTACCAGTATGATGGGAACTCCAACCCAGGAAAAGGAGAGATCGCATATCCAGGATGTTTTACTACAAACGATTGTAGTGCTTCTTCTGAATTACTTTTGTTTGATAGAAAAACAGGAGTATTCGATTTCAAGAAGGGTTCTACCTTTACTGAAGCGGTTCTTACAGGTTTCAATCCGGAGACTAATGGGATCGTAACCATAAATAATGGAAAAGCAGATCGTTATACTGTAAACACTCGAGATGAAGTTTTATTCTTCGGAGATTTTGGAACAACGAGTAAATTTTTC
Source organism: Leptospira andrefontaineae (assembly GCF_004770105.1). Taxonomy (NCBI): domain Bacteria; kingdom Pseudomonadati; phylum Spirochaetota; class Leptospiria; order Leptospirales; family Leptospiraceae; genus Leptospira; species Leptospira andrefontaineae. The sequence continues at coordinate 704 of NZ_RQEY01000028.1, forward strand.
GTAGTCACCCAAGATACCGGAAACGCTTTTAAAAGAACGGACCTCGCAAATATTGCAGACTCACAAGTTGTTTCTTTTGATATCAACTCAAGCGCATATGCGATAGATAACTTTGATTCTACTTCTTCTAAATCTGCCTTGGTCCTGAATGATCAGACAAGCACAAGCTCTCAAAGATTTTTACTCACAGGACCAAGTGGAACAAAATATTTAACAACTTCTGGCGATGTGCTCGATTCATTCTTACAAAACTTATTCCAAGTAGGAAGTGAAACAAATCGTAATAATCGGAACATGTTCAGTATCTTTTCCGGAGACTTTACTGGTGCTGGAAAAGCGCAGATCCTCTTAGTAGATCGTAGAACCGGAACTCATAAATGGTATTTGGGGACCATAGGAACTTCTTCCATTACTTTTAAATTATTGTTACCGACTGGGGCAGCTGTGAGCCTTCCTGTTACGACTACTGTTTATGACAGAACGAGCCAAGCTGGGATCCAATATGCATTGTATCCGGAAGTAGCTGGGAATTCTATCGTATACGAAGATCCTACGGATACAGCCTCCATCGTATTTTCAAAAATTAGAATTACTGCAACTACTATTGCAAGAACCGTATATAATCCTGGCCTTGTAGGATTTTCTAGCCAGTATGATCATAGAGGAAATCCGATTGTAGTCTCCGATGGAGAGAATAAAATTTACGATCTTTCTCAGAGTAAAATTGTATCTGCTGCTTCTCCTGTGTTTGCTTTATCTATCGACCGTCCTGATCTTATGACCAAGGTGTATCCATTCCAGTGGATCCAAGGAGATTATAATGGGGATGGACTTACAGATATTGGGATTATCCATCTCAAAGAACCTACCTGGTATTTTGCAATGTCCACTGGTACTGTTCCGGATGTGATAGAGCAGGTGAAGAACGGGATCGGTGGGACTTATACTTTAGAATATGAAAATTCTACCAAGTTTGATAATAACGGTGGAGATAATATCCCGGATCTTTCTATTAACTACAGGGTCTGTACTAAGATTACCTTAGATGACGGGCTCGGGAATACAATCCCGAAGAATTATAGTTACAAAAACGGGGTGTCTTTTTCCGCATTCATCAACGGCAAAAAAGAAACGGATGCATTCGGATTTACAGAATTCACTTTAACTGATGCGACAGGGTCCCGCACTGTTCATTCTTATTTTAGCCAACCTTATTCCAATTTTATGCATAACCGTGCACTTGCCGGAGCCGAAAAGGAAAAACATATTATAGGTTCTGATAATAAGGACTATGGATCTAATAAGAACACATACGAGATCCAACAGATAGAAACTGTTACAGGAAAAATCAGCTATCTTGCTCGTTTGAATAAAACCCAGAATTTCATCAATGGAACTGCAACCACTACTTCCGAAGGTTCCGTTATTTTTAATGGATATAATCTAACCAAAAAGATAGATACAACCACGGATCATTATGCGGATTCCGCTCACCCTTCTCAGAGTTTTACTACAGTTACTGATTTTGAAACGGATTCTACGAGCAATCAGACGAGACCAAAGAAAACAGTCTCCTTATCCGGTTCTTCTCATGAAATCACAAGCAATCTTACTTACGATTCCCAAGGCAATCTGACTCGAAATGCTGTAACCTATACTGGTAGCGGACTTCCTTCTGTTCCTGCAAACATTACAGAATATGAATACGATACTTACGGGAATAAAACTGAAGAAAAAAATGTAAGTGCAAATCCAAACCGTGGGACCTCCTACATTTACGACGACCAACTTCATCAATTCGTAAAAGAACAAACAAGTTATGGCGGGTCTCTTCAACTTAAAACCAGATATACTACAAATTACGCAAAGGCATTTGGCTCCCAAGATGATTCTACAGATCCGAATGGGAACAAGGCATATTTTGTATATGATGATTTTGGAAGATTAGTTGAGTCCAGTGCAGACACTGATTCTGGGACCAAGGTTCTTACAGTGTATGAATATGGATCTAGTTTTCCTTTCAGTGCAAAGACCACATTTCCTACAGGTGGTGCAGATCCAAGTTTTGCACTTCGTTCCTACAAAGACGGAATGGGGAGAATTGTCCATACTGTCAAAACAGGATCCAATGGACAATATATAAGATCTGGAAAGATTACTTATAATGGGAATGGACAATCAGTTCGATCTGGACAACCGGATTGGGCGGATGCAGGCGAGATAGACACCTTTGTTCTGCATGCTCAAGAAAGAAACCCAAGCTATATGGAATACGATGCCATCGGAAGAGCGAAAAAAACAATCCAACCGATTGCAGCAGGTGAAACACAAGCAACTACTATTACAGTTACTTATAACGATCCTTTCGAAACTTTAGAAACCCATAGTGACGGTACAAGTAAGAGAACTGTAAAAGATGGTAGAGGCCAAACTTTATATATTGAAGATTTTAGCCCAGATGGAGCGCAGGCAAAAATTGGTTTTTGTTTCGATCTTGCAGAAAAGATGATCAAAAAATCAGACCTGAATGACGGAGGAGCTTTATCCTGCGATACGAGCGGGATTACAGTAAAAGATACCTCCGGAAAAAACCAAGCCTATTGGCTATACGATGCTTTCGGAAGACTCAAGAAAAATAGCGATCCGGATTTCGGGGTAAGTTCTTCTTCATACAATGCATTCGGGGATGTTATTCAAACAACAGATGCTCGGGGTATTACTACAAGCTTTACCTATGATTCTTTGGGAAGGATGGCTACCAAGGACACTCCGGACGGCACCATTTATTACGATTATGACTCAGGAACTGGTTCAGAAAATGCTCTCGGAAAATTGGTCAAGGTAGAAGATTCAGTCCAGGCAAAAACATTCAGCTACGATAAACTTGGTCGTGCGAAAAAAGAAACCAGGGAGATCAAGAACCTAACTATTGAATTAGCAAATGGTCCTTATATTACCGAATACAAATATGATCTACTAGGTCGTGTAACCTCCATAGATTACCCGGAACATCCCGTTAACCATACTCGAATGAAGGCTTGCTATAATTACGGAACTGCAGGTTATATCACTGGAATTTCAGTCCAAGTAAATACAAACGGTATTATTCCAGGATTTTGCAGCAAAACCATCGTAGAAAATATCACTTACAACGAATTCGGGCAAACAGCTGGATTCGGACTCGGAAATGGAGTCCAAACAAATTACACTTACGATGTAAAGCAAAGATTAGTTCGAATCAACTCAGTTGGGGATGTAGACGGGACCACGAAAACTCTCCAAGATGCAGTATATGCATTCAATAGTAGAAACAATATCACTGGGATCACTAACACTTCTTCTGAATATACAACCGCTTATAATTACAGCTATGACGGCCTAGACAGACTTATCGCCGCAGACGGGCAATACCAAGAATCTGCGGATAATTACACCAAAACGTTCCGCCAAAGTTTTGCATACGCGAAGAATGGAAACCTTCTCGCAAAACGTAATCATAATTTTAACGATAACACTCTCATAGATGAATGGAATTACCAATATTCTAACCACCAAGTCACTCATATAGATTCTACCCAAAGTGGTAATAACCGTTTGGTCATGAACTACGATTCCGCAGGGAATATGACCTACCAGAGAGACAATTTCAAAGACCTTACAAAAACAATTACTGTTGATTCTCAAAATAGAATTACCAAGGTCCAAGATGCCCTTAGCACGACTATCGGTAGCTACTGGTATGACGAAGGTGGATTCAGGGTTCGTAAGAAAGCTTTTCTTCCAAGTGGAGCTTCTTTCAAAAACCAGGAGATCCTATATCCAAGCAAGTTTTATGGACTCGAATATTCTGAAGAAACGAATATTCTAAGTTCTATTAATAACGTTTATCTGAATGGAGTGCGGATCGCCGCTTTGAATGAAGATGGAGTCGCTGCTTATTTTTTAACAGACCAAGTAGATTCGGTTTCTCACATTTTAGATGAAGCCGGTCACACTCTGAGTCACGTACAGTATGAGCCCTACGGGGAAACTCTTGTTCAACGGGGAACGCTGGATTTTGCTCCAAAGTATAACTCCCAGGAATTAGACAGAGAGACTAATTTTTATTTTTATAATGCAAGGTATTACGACCCCCAGATTGCAAGATTTGCAAGTGCAGATACAAAGATCGATGGAGAACGCAATACTCAGGGATGGAACCGTTTTTCATACGTAGCAGGAAATCCAATTAATTACAAAGATCCCACTGGACATTGGAGTTGGAAAGGTGCCTGGGGTTCATTTAAAAGTGCAGCACAATCATTTGCTAGTAAAATATTTGGATCGAAAAGCACTTCTAAAACAACTTCGTTTGGAAAAGTCGGTGGAAATAAAAATCTCGGTGCAACAAAATCTAGTGGAGGAAGGAAAGGTTTTTGGAATTTGCGACGGAATGTCTTTTACGGAAAGTCTGGACTATCTACTATTCATGTTAATGGTAGTAAACTTAAAAGTGCTCCTAGTTTTGAGACACCTTTTTCATTACCTAATACTACTCCAAATATAGATCATGTATATAAACAACCGGAGGTAATGGGCCTTGAAGGCTATAAACTAATGGATTTAATGTATAAAGTAAAAGTAAAACCGACACCACCGCCACTTGAACCTACTATTTATTTTCAAGGATCTGGTGCATATTCCCCTCTTGGTTTTGGCGGTAACGTTTCTGGAGTCTTAGCATGTCAATTCGTATGGCCTGTGAAATGTTCGGTCGGCTTATCTGCTGGTGCTGCATTTGGTGTTGATGAAGGAGGTTCAGGATCTATCGGTTTTGGTGTTACAAGGGATCCAAACGATGTAATAGAAGCTATTGACATAACCGTAATGTATGGAGTTGGTCCTCAAGTTAAAATCAATCCTAATGGTAGTTTCCTATTGGGCGTTGCTGTTGGAGCGAGAGAAGGCGTTGGAATAACTGCAACTCCTTTTTCATTCACGGGAACTGTTCAAACCTACGGAAAATGGGAAGCGAAAGCTGCGTATCCGAATGGAAATTCAGACTCGAAAAATCTGTTCGATAAATGAATGAGGGGATATTTCTTGACTATTACTGTTCAGGAAATTGGATATTAGTATGGTAGCGTTTCATCTTGTATTTTGGCTTGGTGTGATTATTATTTTTGCTCAATACATTCTTAAAATTATAGACATAAGAAAAAAATATTACGAATTTAAAATATACTCGGGGTTTACCAAGGAGAACAGCCACATGGTATATCTTCCAATTTCTGAGTATATTTTATTTTTGAAGTATTTAAAGAAAAATAAAATGGAAATTCCCAGGTGGCTTAGATGGTTTTTTTTCTATTGGATAGGAGGCATCTTACTCTTAATGGCCTATGCCGTTTTAATGGGTCTAATATATCGATTAATGGTAAACTGATTTTTACTTAAACCCTCCTCAACGTAATAATAACAAAAATCTATTTAAAGAAGAGTAAATTAGATCAGCCTCATATTGGCATAGCCTTTCAACTATTTAATTCAATTAATGTCTTTGCATCAAATAATCAAAGCAGCTGTTATACCTATAATATTTCCTTTTTTTGGTTCTGCGGATTCCCCTGGGCCAAGACCTTGGCTTGGCCCAGGGGAAACTTCTCCCTACCCTTTCTCTCCATTACAAATCGAAGTCAAACCTGCTCCCTTGCGAATCACCGCCTCTTCCCCCCTCCCCAAACTAACCAACCCGTAACTACTTCGTAATAAATATGTAACTCAAATCACGTAAAAATGTCTCATTACTTCTTATGGAGCTTTCGAAAGCTATGCATAATCGATATACTAATCTCTCTCTACGCCAATGGATCGCCATTGCACTTGTAGGAGGATTCGTTCTAACTGCAACTTTACCTACTTTTTCTCAAGATGCTGCGCCTACAGACGCAAATAAAACCGAACAAACAACTGCACCTGCAGAACAACCTGCACCGGCTCCTGCTGAAAAAAGCGGAACTTGGGGATTTGTAGACCTGTTCAACAAGGGCGGATGGACAATGTATCCATTGGCTCTTTCTTCTATTATTGCTCTTGCGATCATTTTCGAAAGAATTTACTTTCTTACTACTTCCAAACTTCTTCCTAAAGGTTTTAATATCGATTTAGGGGAGAAGGTTGATGAGAAAGGTTTTGATGGAGCTAAAGAATTCATCGATGCAAACCCTTCTTATAAAATTTCCGATATTTTGAAAAACGGTATCGATGTATCTGCGGGTAATGCTGAAATTTTCGCAAAAGGTATCGAAAGAGAAGCTGCCGAAGTGATCGTAGTTCTTGAAAGAGGACTTGTGATCTTAGCTGCTGTTTCGACTATCGCTCCTTTGATCGGGTTCTTAGGAACAGTTTCCGGTATGATCAACGCATTCGATGCGATCGCAAATGCAGACCAAGTTAACGCGAAAGTAGTAGCGGGCGGTATTAAAGAAGCTCTTATCACTACTGCAGCCGGTTTGATCATCGCTATTCCTGCAATGACTTTCCACCAATACCTGACTTCCAGAATCGACGGATTCACTTCCGAAGTGGAAGAAGCTGCAAACAGAATTTACAAAGAATTCCTGAAACGTAACGCAAGAGCTTAATCTTAGTTCTTTCATTTATTAGGAATTCGGAATATGATTCAGCTTAAGAAAAAAAGAGGTTTGGAAGAAATTTCGGCCTCTTCTATGTCGGATATCGCGTTTCTTCTTCTCGTATTTTTTATGGTGACAGCGGTGTTTTTCGTGAAGGAGGGTTTGAATATCCAACTTCCCCGAAAAAACTCCAACCCCACCCTAGTTTTAAGAGAGAATATTTACGAGATATTGGTGGCAGGCGAAACGATCAAGATGAGGAACAAAGTCCTCGGCACTCGTGATTACAAGGATCTTGCGGAATTCAGAAAAGATCTGAACGATCTAGAAATCCCGAATCTCGATGAAAAAGTTGCTCTGATCAAAACGACCGGCGAAACGAAGTACGGAAATATGCTGGATGCTCTTTCTGCAGTGCAGTTAAGAGGATTCAAACAAGTCTCCGTAAAAAGATTAAAATAAGATATGGCACTTAAAAAGAAAAAAGCTCCACCTTCTATTCCGGTCAGCTCAATGGCCGATATCGCCTTTCTTCTTTTGGTATTCTTTATGGTGACTTCGGTCCTTGATACGGATCCGGATCTTCCCATCGCTCTTCCGGATGTTCCCGGCGGAGAGCAGCTTAATAAGAAAATCGCGAATTTATATTTAAGCGCCGATAACGAGAAGTCCATTTACTTCAACCAAGTAAAGATGCCTTTGAATGAAGCGATCAATAATGTTCGTGCCAAACTTGCAACCACTCCTGATCTGAAAGTATTGATCCATGCTGATAAAGAACTGAGTTATGCTGACCTGGACAATGTGTTCGAACTCTTAAAAGAAGCCGGTGCGTTAAAAGTTTCTCTGGTAACTAAAACTACCCAAGGAGGAGGCCTGAAATGAACCAAGTAGTTTCCTCTCCTTCTTCTTCTAAAAAACGTTCGGGGCTTCGCAGGTTTGTTGATCGTTACAGAATGGAAACCTTCTTAGGTTCTTCTGCCGTTCTTCAGATCGCAGCACTTCTTTTCTGGTACACTCCTCCAAACACTTACGATCATCTGGACAAGTTGATCGATGAGGTCGCTTTCGTGGAGAATCTTGTGATCCAGGATCCAAACGTAGGAGAAGCTCCCGACGACGGAGAATTCGAGGTTACTGATACTCTTAAGAAAAAGGAGGACTCCAGGATCGCAGGTGCTCAGGATGCAATCGTTTCCGGTGCTACTGCTCCAGTGGATCTTTCTCCAAACCTTCAACCTGAATATACAAAAGACGCTCAGTCTGCAGGTGTGGGAGGAACTCTTACCTTAGAAGTAATCATCGCTGACTCCGGAGAAGTTTTAAGAGTACGTAATATTGGTAAAACTTTAGGATACGGATTAGAAGAATCTGCAATCCAGGCATTTTACAAAAAACGTTACTCACCTTCTATGCTAGAAGGAAAAGCGATCACCGTAAAAGTTTACGTTCCAGTTCGTTTCTCTCTCTATTGATATAATCTTCTTCTTTCATATGGAAGAAGAAGATGTTCTACTCTCCCACCTAACACCCGCCTATTAGATATCTTTTATATATTTATCCCAGAACGATCGTTCGAATTATAATTTTATGATTTGCTTTTTATTCCCGGCCGGAAGTAATTACGGCCCTTGGGAGATACTAAGTGATGGAATCGAACTCAAATCAAGCCAAACATGCATGGAGGATACTGATCCTTCTATTCTTGGCAAACCTTCTCAACTTCTTTGATAGAACGATCCCTGCAATCATCATTGAACCTATTCGACATGAATGGGATTTAAGCGATCTCCAATTAGGTATTGTAGGTTCTGCATTCACAGTCATCTACGCCATAGCAGGCCTACCATTAGGAAGACTCGCGGATTCTTGGAGTCGCAAAAAGATCATAGGCTGGGGACTCGCAATATGGAGCGCATTCACCGCTTTGAATGGATATGCTTGGAACTATTTATCTTTTGTTTCGGTTCGTATGGGCGTTGGGATAGGAGAAGCAAGTTACGCACCTGCTGCTAACTCTCTTATTGGAGATCTTTTTCCTTCTCACAAAAGAGCAAGAGCAGTCGGTATTTTTATGTTAGGACTTCCTTTAGGGTTAGTACTCGCATTCTTTACTGTTGGTGCAATGGTAAAAGCTTTCGGAACCTGGAGAGCTCCATTCTTCATTGCGGCTTTGCCTGGGATACTTCTTTCCATATTCTTCTTTTTTATCAGAGAACCGGAAAGAGGAGCTGCAGAATCTATCCAAGTATCTAATGCCGCGCCTTCACAACCTATTAAAAAAGTATTAAGAATTCCTACTATGTGGTGGATCATTCTGTCCGGCCTTACATTCAATTTTGCAGCTTATGCAGTGAATAGTTTCCTAGTTTCTTTATTACAAAGATATTACCATTTCACTTTGGTAAAAGCGGCGATCACAACTGGATTTATAGTAGGGATCACAGGTCTAATCGGGCTAACGGTCGGTGGTTGGATCGCAGATAAGATCCACCAAAAATCCGAAAGAGGCCGTCTTCTTTTCGGAGCATTCAATTTGTTTGTGTCCGGGATCTTGATCCTTCTCGCATTAATGCAGTCGGAAGAAATGGTTTTATTCTTCTCCCTTCTACTTGGACTTGGATGGTTACTTTCTTATAATTATTATACCTGCGTTTATCCTGCTATCCAAGACGTGATCGAACCTAGACTCAGAGCTACAGCGATGGCAATCTACTTTGCAGCCATGTATCTATTAGGTGGTGCGACCGGTCCTGCTGTTGTGGGTTGGTTTTCGGACTACTTAACCAAATCTGCAATGCTCCGTTCAGGTACTTCTGAAATGACCGAACAATTCAAAGCGATTGGCCTTCATGATTCCCTTTATCTGATCCCTGTAACTGTGCTATTGACTTCCTTATTTGTATTCTTGGCTTCCCGAAGTTTTGCCAAGGATGCATCCGCGATGAAGCATAGTTTAGAAGGAAAAGTATAAAAACTAATCATATGATTAGATAATTTAGTCTTATTTCTGTAACTTAAATGATACCAGTTCTGCATAAAACTAGGCCGGAGGAGGCTTGTAACGAAATCATCGTCATACTGTAATCATTTTGTAACGTAAAAAGGCCATTCTGTTACCTAAACGTAAAACAGAATTCGCTCGGTGAAAATCCGGGAAGCGAATCGAAAAGGTAACTCTGAATGAAGCAGAAATCTAAAAATAGAAAGAACTTAGACGGGATTAAATCTAGTTTTCTAATTCTTGGACTAGTAGTCTGTTCTAGGGGGATTTTTTCCCAAGGGACTTCACCTGCAGGGGAACTTGCGCAAGCTAGTGAGCCTCCTAAAGTGGAAAAACCTAAACAAGAAGAATTCACTATTTATGAAGATCAGGACGGACAGTTATATACTAAGCCTGGTCCAGGTCGTTTTAAGAGTAAGATGGATAAAGCCATCAACAAGAGCGAGCCTAAGTTCAATCCTTATCCAAACCATTTCACTAGTAGACCGGATGAACTCCAAAAAGAAAGACTTACCATCACAGGTAGGATTCAATTTAGAGGTATCTCCGCTCAGACCGGATCCAATTATAATAACGGTAATGAAGATTTTAATTCTGTGGATTGGAACTTCAGACGTCTTCGCTTAGGATTACAATACCAAGGTAATTCTTGGTGGGGAATGATGATCAACCTAAGGGGAGAAAATATGTTAAATGCCCCTTACATCACCCAAAACAAGAATACTACCGGAGAAGTGACGAATGTTTCCTTGAGAGAAGGGAGAGGTTATATCCAAGAAGCATTCCTTTTTGTGAATATTCCAATCTTAGGAGCAAGATTGAGTTTCGGTCAATTACCAACTCAATTCCATAGAGAATATCTGATGTCTTCTGCGAACTTCATCGCATTAGAACGTTCTTATATGACAAACGCTTATCCTCAGTTCGATATGGGTGTAAACCTGAGACTTTCTCCTTTGAAAGATTTTTTCGAAGGAAAATATGAAAAATATCTTACCATCGACCTAATGGCAGGCAACGGACACGGGGGCGGCGGTGACTATGGAACAGGTAGACGTCAGGATCTTACCGTTGCAGGTAGACCGAACCAACCTATTTTGAATTCTCCTTTATATTTTGCGAGAGTTCAATGGAACGTTTTAGGCGGTCTAGTTAAGGAAAACGGTAGCAATGTAGGTTGGCAAGAAGGAGAAGAGATCTTCCAAAAAGATCTTAAAATTTCCTTGGGTGCCGCTACAATGCAAACTAAGAACGTAAGCTTTAGTTCCGGTCCTGCCTCCACTCTTGCTGTGGATGGCGCGATCCCAAGAGGAGCTCCTACTCAATATCTTCTTACCACACAAACAACTGCAGATAATAGCACAGGCGATTGCACCGTTCCAAGTTATCAAACCAGTTATTGCCAGAAAAATCTGGACTTAAGAGGTTATACTTACGACGGGACCATGACCTGGAATGGTATTTATCTAAGTGGAGCTTATACTACTTATACTGGAGCTGCTTCCAATAATCTTTCCGGATGGCAGGCGACCGTAGGATATAATATCCAGGTATTCGATAAATATTATATTATGCCTGTTTTCAGATATGATTTCCTAAAGGGAGATTTCAATCGTAACGGTAAGATAGAAGATAACGATCTGAAAAAATACTACTGGGTTGGTCTGAATCTTTTCGGAGACAAACACTTATTCAAGGCGCAATTATTCTATCAAATCCCTGTTCTTAAACTGGGAATAGATCCTGTAACCAGAGAACCTGAAACGATCAATAACCAAACAGTCTATTTCCAACTTCAGGCAACTTTCTGGACAGGAACGGTTACACCGGACCAATTGAACAGCAGATTAGATTAAGAAGAGGAGAAACGGTTAATATTATGAAATCTAAACTTAAATTCATACTTCCACTTTTGGGACTTTTAGCAATTTCTTGCTCTTCCGATCAAAAGGACGATGCCGCCCTATTACAAGCATTAGCAGGAACCCCGGACGACGGGAACAATTCTATAGTAGTAGTAGAGGTTGCAGGAAACTTCACTGACTATACGGGGGAATGTTACGATCATTTCACCGTATTAGGAACTTCTAATTCTACGATCTCTCCGACCAATTATTATCTTTATGTAATGTTTGGACATTCTCTGGATACGGAACTTAGAAAGTCCGCACTTTCTAAACAAACTTGTGGCGCTTTGGGATTTTTGGGTTCAGGAATTCCTACAAACGCAAGTCCTGTGAATTTTAAATATTATACCTGTGATCCAAACCTGGGACAGGCTGGGGGACATTGTGGGGATAAGATCAAGGAAGCAGTAGGATTCTAATCATAAAAAGCCTGCTGTATCTTCTTAAAGTCAGGGGCATATTTTCATAGAATGCGCTAAAATGCCAAATCTATGCAATAGAATAGAGTGTATCAGGATTGTAATATTTGAGAAATCCGTTCGTAACGGTTCTTGTTTATGATTCAAAAATATTTCAGGAGAAATATCAAACAGATGAAAAAGATAGGTTTAAGACTTATTGTCTTATTAGCATTCGCTCTTTCTTCATTTTCCGTATCCGGGGAAGAGAAAAAGACAATCACCATAAAAGGATCCGACACGATGGTTATCCTGGTTCAAAAATGGACCGAAACCTTCCCGGATAAATCGGTTCAATTCCAAGTTACGGGAGGAGGATCCGGAACCGGGATCGCTGCTCTAATCAACGGAACCACAGATATTTGTTCCGCTTCTCGCCCTCTCAAACCTCAAGAAATCCAACAATTAAAGGAAAAATATAATTCCAATGGTGTGGAAATCAAGGTTGCAATAGACGGTATTTCTCTTTATGTGAACAAAAAGAATCCAGTCGCAAAACTTTCTCTGGAAGAAATCCGTAAAATTTTCACCGGAAAGATCACCAACTGGAAAGAAGTTGGCGGCGAAGATCATAAGATCGTACTATATAGCCGTGAGAACAACTCCGGAACTTATGAATATTTCAAAGAGCATGCTTTAGAAAAGCAAGACTTTGATCCTTCTGCTCAACACATGGTAGGAACTGCAGCACTAGTTAACGCAATCTCCAAAGACAAATGGGGAATCGGTTACGGTGGAGCAGCTTACGCATCCGGTGTAAAAGATGTTGCAGTTTCAGCTGACGCAAACTCTAAAGCTGAACTTCCAACCGAAGCGAATATTTTGACAAACAAATATCCGATCTCCAGATATCTATATTTTTATTTGAGAGAAGCACCTAAAGACCAAACTAAAAAGTTTATCGATTGGGTAATCGGAAAAGACGGACAAAAAGTTGTGAAGGACGTAGGTTACTTCCCTCTTAAGAAAAAGTAATATTGTGCGATCGGCTCTCAGAAATGGGAGCCGATCTTAAATCCAGAATTCGGAACATTCAATGAGCAAACTCGATCCTCTGCTGAGATATCTTTTACATCCGAGCAGAAGAAAAATAGACGTTTTCGCGGAAACTTTAGTTAAAGGAACCGCTGCAACTTCCATCCTTATCATTCTTCTTATTTTTTTCTTTGTCTTTAGAGAAGCTTCTTCCTTGTTCTTCTCGGATTCTCCGCAAGCCTCCCCTACTATCCAAAGCTCCGGGGCACCAACAGAATACAATCCTGACTCCGGCTCGGATGCTCCTGCTGAGTATAATCCTGACGGAGATACTTTAGAATTGAATAAACCTATAGCTGTCTCTTCTCCTGAACCTGAAAAACTTTCTCTTTTCGAAAATCTTTTCAGTAAGATTTGGCAGCCGGTATCTTCCGTTCCTAAGTTTGGTATTCTACCTTTGATCGTAGGAACTGCAAAAACAACCATCATAGCAATTTTACTCGGAGCTCCATTAGCTATTTTAGCAGCTTTGAATATTACGTTCTTTGTTCCTGCAAGAGTGCGAGAGATCGTGAAGCCAGCAATTGAAATGCTTGCAAACTTCCCTTCCGTTGTGATCGGGTTTTTCTGTTTGATGGATGTTGCCACTCTAGTAAAAGCTACTTTTGATATAGATTTCAGATTGAATGCTTTGACTGGAGGGATCGGTTTAGCGATCGCAGTTACTCCGATCATATTTACGGTCGCTGAAGATGCATTGAGCACTGTGCCTCAATCTTATAGACAAGCGTCTTTAGCATTAGGTGCAACTGAATGGCAAACAGCTTATAGAGTAATGCTTCCTGCCGCGTTACCTGGCGTATTTGCCGCAGTACTTTTAGGGATAGGAAGAGCTTTTGGAGAAACGATGATCGCTCTTATGGCCACAGGTAATGCCCCTATGATGAGTTTCGGTATTTTTGATCCGAGTAGGACCTTTGCCGCCACGATCGGCGCGGAAATGGGAGAAGTTATCTGGGGATCGGAACATTATAATATTCTGTTCTTCCTAGGAGTTCTTCTCTTCCTATTTACTTTTTCCTTGAACGCAATCACAGAGCTGTATGTTAAAAAACGGCTTATGAAAAAGTTCCAAGGCTCCTAAACAAACAAAATTTGGTAAACCCCTTTGAAATGGAAAAAAGTCAGACTTAAAAGAAGAAAAGTCGTAAAAGATAAAATTTATTCCATATTAGCTCTAGGCGCTCCCATGCTTGCTACAGGACTGATCTTATCAGCGGTAATTCTAATGCTTGGGAATATATTCTATAAGGGAATCTCAGGTGTTAACTGGGAATTCCTAACAGAAGCACCAAGGAATAATAACTTAGAAGGTGGGATTTTTCCTGCAATCTATGGAACTGTATATCTAGTTTTTATAATGATCTTATTCAGTATTCCGATTGGTACTGCAACCGGGATCTTCCTTTCCGAATATACCGCAAGAGATTCTAAGTTCGCAATGACTGTTCGATTTGCGATCAATACCTTGGCAGGAGTTCCTTCCATTGTATTCGGACTATTCGGAGTTGGATTTTTCATCCAATTCCTCGGGAAAGGAATGGATTATATTGCAAGTAACACCACACCAATTTGGGGTAAACCGGCTCTGATCTGGGCCGCTGCAACTCTTGCAATCCTCACCCTACCGGTAGTCATTATCTCCGTAGAAGAAACGATGAGAAGTATTCCGAGAGAAATGAGAGAATCAAGTCTCGCGTTAGGTGCAACCAAATGGCAAACCATTTGGAAATTGATCTTACCTAATTCTTTAACTGGTATTTTGACAGGAGCAATTCTTGCGATCGGAAGAGGTGCAGGAGAAGTTGCTCCGATCTTATTCGTAGGAGTTGTATATTCTTTGCCTGAATTACCTTCTCACCTTTCGGATCAATTCATGCAATTAGGTTACCATTTATTCGTATTGGCAACTCAATCGCCTGATGTGGACGCGGCTATGCCGAAACAATATGCGACCACAGTTGTATTATTAACTCTTACCTTCGGGATGAGTTTTTTTGCTACATTCTTAAGATACAGAATCAGGAAGTCCAGGGGCAAGGCCCATGTATAACGTTTTTATTGGAGATGCGAGGAGTTAATCGCAGATGAAAGATACAAAAGTAAAAATAAAATCCCGCCATTTCAATTTTTTCTACGGTGAGAATCAGGCATTGCATGATATCTCTTTAGAGATCCATGCGAAGAAGGTCACTGCGTTCATAGGACCTTCCGGTTGCGGTAAATCCACTTTTTTAAGATCCATCAACCGAATGAATGACGTGATCGATAGCTCTAAAGTGAACGGTAAACTGGAAATAGATGGGATCAATATTTATGATCCTCTAATGAATGTTGTGGAACTCAGAAAAAGAGTCGGAATGGTTTTCCAAAAGTCTTTCCCTTTTCCTAAATCCATCTATGAGAACATCGCTTACGGATTAAAACTGAATGGCGGAGTGTCTAAAGATCAGATGGATCATATCGTTGAAGAAAGTCTTAGGAAGTCCGCACTTTGGAAAGAAGTTAAGGACAGACTGAACGATAGCGCACTCGGACTTTCCGGTGGACAACAACAAAGGTTATGCATCGCAAGAGCAATCGCAATGAATCCCGAAGTGATCTTAATGGATGAGCCTTGTTCCGCCTTGGATCCCATTTCTACGAAAAAGGTGGAGGAGTTCATTTCTGAATTCAAGGATTCTTATACGATAGTGATCGTGACACATAATATGCAACAAGCCGCAAGGGTGAGCGATTATACAGGCTTCTTCTATATGGGTCGTTTGGTGGAATTCGATACTACTAAAAAGATGTTCCATGATCCTTCCAAAAAGGAAACAGAAGATTATATTTCCGGAAAATTCGGTTGATACCGAACCAAATATTTCCTTTAAAAAAGCCTGCAGGATGCAGGCTTTTTTATTCTGCACTGTAACCTAAATTCAAAATCATCGAAGTCTCCCTCAATGAGGCAGACGAAATCAGACTTAATCGATTCACTCGAGATCATTTTTTCGAGATTTGCGGATCTACTATATAGGATCTCAGAAAGAAATTATTCTCGTCCTTTACATTTATTGTCCGGGGCGAGTATAGGCAAACAGATCCGTCATTGTTTAGAATTTGCGGAAGCATTATTAAACGGCTATGATGCTGGGCTTGTTTCCTATGATCAAAGAGAAAGAAATCCTCTCTATGAAAATTCTCCAAAGGCAGCGGCAGATCGTTTTTTAGAGCTAATAAGAGAATTCGAAAGTAAGGATTGGGAAGGAGAAATCCAAGTTTCCTATTTAGTACATTCTTCTTCCGGACTAGAGAACGTAGTAAGTTCTTCTTGGGAAAGAGAATTACTATATGTACAAGAACATACAATCCATCACGAAGCAATTATTAGAGTAGCGCTTGAACATGATCTCGGGTTCGATGATATTCCCGAAAGTTTTGGATTTGCGATTTCCACCCTGCAATACAATACGAATCGACTCATTCTTGCTTGGGACCCGGTCATATAGAATGTTAGAGACTCAGACAGAACAGGATTTGCTCAAACAATCCGATCCAATGGAATTTTGGCCCACTTGGAAATTGTATCTGCCTCTGATCCCTTATATCGCTTTTGAATCCATTCGTTCCATCCGATCCGGATCCATTTCTTCTCTAGGATTCGGAACGATTGCAGCAGCAAATCCAGGCATTCCTCTAGGCGGACTCGTAGGGGAATCCAAATATCAAATCTTACAAAAACTAAACTCTAAGAATATATTAAAATTCTTTTTAGTCCCCAAAGGTTCTAAAGATATAAATTCTATTTTAGAAAAAATGAATACTTTCGGATTAGTATTCCCGATTATACTCAAACCCGATTCAGGGCAAAGAGGACAAGGTGTGAGAAAGATCTTAAGCCCAAAACATTTGGAAGAATGTTTATTGGAATCAAATGTGGACCTACTTATCCAAGAATACCATCCTGGTCCATTCGAAGTTGGGATTTTTTATTATAGATATCCGACTGAGAGCAAAGGTAAAATATTCTCAATCACCAGGAAAGTATTCCCTAAATTAGTCGGGAACGGGATCTCTTCTCTTTCTAAATTAGTGGAGACCCATCCCAGATATAAGATCCAAAAAGATAGATTTCAAAAAAGATTTTCAGAGGCCTGGGACAAGATACCAAAACTAGGAGAAAACATTCTACTTTCCGAGGCAGGGAACCATTGCCAGGGAACACTATTTTTGGACGGTTCAGAATGGATCACTCCAGAATTAGAGAATAAGATCCATGAGATCTCTTCTTCTTTTTCCGGATTTTATTTCGGTAGATACGATATACGATTTTCCTCCCTCAAGGATTTTTTAGAAGGAAAAGATCTCCATATAGTGGAATTAAACGGAGTTACTTCCGAATCTACGAACTTATATGACCCCAGATTTTCATTCAGAGAAAGATATTCCATACTATTCTCCCAATGGAAGATTTTATTTAAGATTTCAAGACAATCCAAAGTGAAGGGTGCGGGCCTTTTTTCCATATTAAAAGAATTGTATAATTTTTATTTCGGGGAAAGAATCGTCTCCGATCTTTCTATATGAAACAAAAATTAGTACAACTGATTTATTTGATCTTTGGAGATCCTAAAAAGAACTCCTTAGAGCATCGATTATTCAATGCAATTTCCCTAGTAAACGGAAGTTTGAATATATTAGGTTCTATCTTCGAAGAACAAACCGAATATTCTCATCGGGTCATCATTCTAAACCTGATCTCCGGTTTTATTCTACTCACTATGTACTATTTTTCCAGATTTAGGAATATTTATTACGTTCTTTTCTGGCCCTTAAATCTAACGATTCTCGTATATTTATCTTCTCTTTGGTTCTTGCATGGTGGTTCGAATGGAGGAAACCATTATTATTTTATCCCTGCGTTAGTAATAGCGACAATTCTATTAAAAAATCATAATATATTTTTCATATATGCGTTTTATGCATTCGTGACAGGCTTCTTATATATATTCGAATATTTTTATCCGAATTTTATAGTCCCTCAAAAAGATAGGGATGCAGAATATATGGATCTGGGAGGAAATTATATCTTCGTCCAGATCCTAACAGGGATACTGATCTTTATACTCAGCAGAAACCTGAATATAGAGAGGAAAAAATCCGACAATCTACTTCGAAATATTCTTCCGGAGTCGATCGCAGACGAATTAAAAATGAACGATACTGTCCAACCAAAACGTTATGATAGTGTTACGGTATTATTCACTGATATGGCAGGGTTTACCCAGATCGCGGAGAAGATGAGTCCGGAAGAATTAGTGAAGGAACTCCACTTCTTCTTTGCTGAATTTGATAAGATCGCTAAAAAATACGGCTTGGAGAAGATCAAGACGATCGGAGATGCCTATATGGCCGTTGCCGGACTTCCTACACCGAATCATACTCATGCAAGAGACGCGGTTTTCTGCGGATTGGAGTTCCAACAATTCATGAAGAAACAAAAGGAAGAGAGACAGAAATTAGGTCTTCCTAGCTGGGAATTACGTTTAGGTATCCATACGGGCAGCGTAGTTGCAGGAGTAATAGGCACGGAAAAATTTGCCTACGATATCTGGGGGGACACAGTCAATACCGCAAGTCGTATGGAAAGTTCCGGACTTGCGGGAGAAGTGAATATTTCCTTAGATACATTCCATTTTGTGAGAGAAGATTTTATCTGCGAGTCCAGGGGGTTGATAAAAGCTAAGAATAAGGGAGAGATTGAAATGTTTTTGGTGAAGGAAGCCAGAGAAGCATAATAGGTTCTTGACCGAAAGATCATAGGAAAGAATTTGAACCAGTCAGATTTTCTTTCCCATGAATTTTAATAGTTTTGGATTTTTCATATTCCTATTAATTACCTTTACCCTTTACTATCTCCCTTTCCTAAAAAGATTCCAACTTCTGACAGTAGTTGCCGCGAGTTTTTATTTTTACGCATATACCGATCCTTGGTTACTCATCTTACTTTTGTTCTCTATCTTCTGGAACGCAAGTATCGTATATCTGATCCAAACCCCGGATTTTAGATCTAAAAAAGCAGTCTTGGCTTTAGGTGTGGTCCTGAACTTAAGCGTATTATTCTTCTTTAAATATAGCGGACTATTCGCCAAAACTTTCTTGGGCAATTCGGGATCCTCGGAACTACATTGGATTTTCCTAATACCTCTTCCGATCGGTATTTCTTTTTACACCTTTCATGGGATCAGTATGGTGGTGGATTTTTACAGGATAGGCACTGAAATTTTCAAGGAGAAGGTCCCCTACCCTAAACTTGTCCTACAATCTTCCCTCTATATTAATTTTTTTCCTCAGTTGGTAGCAGGCCCTATCGTTAAGGCAAAGGAATTTTTCCCTCAAATCAAAACGAAAGATTTCAAAGACATTCCCTGGATTGCAGCTGCGAAAATATTAATACTTGGGTATTTTCTAAAAACTGTGATCGCAGATAACTTAAATGATCTTACATTCGTTATCGATTTTCCTTATAATGCACATCATTCGACTCTTACTTTAATATTGCTGATTTTCGGTTATTCCGCTCAGATCTTTTCAGACTTTGCTGGATATTCTTTGATAGCGATCGGAACTGCATTCTTATTCGGCTATAGACTTCCAACCAATTTCAATTTTCCTTATATATCTTCTAACTTTTCCGAATTTTGGAGAAGATGGCATATCTCCCTTTCAACTTGGCTTAGGGATTATTTGTATATTCCTTTGGGTGGAAATAGAAAAGGAAATTTCAGGACATATATAAATCTATTTTTGGTCATGGCATTAGGCGGTCTTTGGCATGGAGCAGAATGGAGATATATGGTTTGGGGAATCGGCCATGGACTTCTGTTATTAATTGAAAGATTCCTAGATCAAAATCTTCCATTTAAACTTCCTGAGAATCGTTTTTTCTCCTTCATAAAAGCAGGATTTGTATTCTTATGTGTTTCTCTTCTATGGTTATTATTCCGTTTACCTGATTTCGAAACTGCAGTTAAGTATCTTAAATTATTAGGTACAAATTTAAGTTTGGGGACAGATTGGGAACTTTGCACTTTCTTAATATTCTTCTCTATTCCCGTGTTCTTTTATCATGTTTACGGATGGTATAAGGAGAAGTATCCGGAAGAAACAGTGGAGAAGGTTTCGAATATCGGTTATGCATTCTTACTATTTATGATCGTTCTGAACAAGGGGCCTTCTGCCGCATTTATCTATTTTCAGTTTTAATTATGAAATTTTTTTGCCGAGTCATTATTTTCTTTCTGATCTTCTTAGGACTGTATTCCGGTTTTGTATATTTTCTTTCTCCTCAAAAAATACCAAAACAAAGTTGGTGGCAACATAATAGAGTCAGAGTAGAAAGTTTCTTAACAGAAGGAAAAAATTCCAAATACGTAATTGCTGGATCTTCCATGTCGGATAGAATGTTACCGAAGGCCAACTCAGGATGGTTTAATCTTTCGCTAGTGGGCGAAGGCGCATTAACTGGATTATCTATATTAAAAAATTCGGATACTTCTCCCAAATTCGTTTTGATAGAAGTTAATCAGCTCTCCGTAAAAGAAAACGTAAAATTCTCCGGAGAGAATACCGATCCCTTTTTTGTTTTTACTAGAAGGAATTTCCCAGTCCTAAGATCCGAAAAACAACCTTTAAATTATGCGGTAGGATTTGTGATCCAATTTACGGATCGGTTCTTTACTACGGAAGCGAAACCGGCACCAAAGGAAGAAAAAGAAGTTCTTGAAATTTCCAAAAGACTAAAACAAGAACATCTACAAGAAGTAAAACGTTGGTATGGCGCCGCAGTAGAACAGAAAAAATTAAATGATAGGATGGTCTATCTTTCTTCTGTTCTTAAAGAATTGGAAGCCAAAGGAGTCAGGCCGATATTTTTCGAAATGCCAATGCATCCCGAAATTCTGATCTCCGCTAAGGAAACCAGGACCAGAGAAACTGTTCAGAAAAATTTTCCTCCTTCTCATTACCTTTGGTTTATAGATAATAAAGATATCTACGAAGACAGCGATGCTCTGCACCTGGCTTATCCGGAAGCCGATCGATTCTTATCTAAACTGAAAGAATATGCGGAATCCTTACAGTAAGGAGTTCCTACCACCCAGAATTTAAGTCCGGATATGTATTCTAAGCTCCGAGTTATATTAAACATTTTATTCAATATAACGGATTTTTCTGGTATCCAAGAAGACAGGCTCCATAGATCCTTGGACTAGTCAAACTCCGACTAAAGGTGAACAATGAATCGAAAGCTATTTATCATAGTACTCTGCCTTCTTCCTTTCTTTATAAACTGCGGAAAGAAAGAGGCCCCCAATCTTCCGGGTGATAGAAAGAATCTGAAGATCGGGATTTGCCCTGGTCCTTACGGTGATCTTTTGAAGAAAGGAGTGTTTCCGGATCTAGAGAAGAAGGGATACAAGATAGAGATCGTTCAGTTCAGCGATTATATCCAACCGAATCTAGCTTTGGCTTCCGGCGATATAGATGCGAATTTGTTCCAACATCTTCCGTATCTGAAAAAGTTTACAGCGGATAAAAATCTAAAGTTAAGTGCCATTATCAATATTCCCACAGCTCCTATGTCTGTGTTTGCAGGAAAGACTAAAAATCCTAAGGATATAAAAGATAAGGCTTCGATAGCTCTTCCAAACGATCCGACCAACTTGCTAAGAGCTTTAAAACTTTTCCAAGAATTAGGTTTTATTAAAGTAAATCCGGAAGCACTTCCTACTAAGGCTTCATTAAACGATATCACTGAAAACAAAAAACAGATCCAATTCTTACCTTTAGAAGCGGCTCAACTTCCTAGATCTTTAGAAAGTACTGACTTTTCTGCGATCAATGGAAATTTCGCACTCGCTTCCGGTTTGGATCTGACAAAAGCAGTGATCTTGGAAAAGCTGGCAGAAGAACATAAAAATATCATTGTAGTTCGTGAAGAAGAAAAAGACAGCGTTTTTGCCAAAGACATAGTCGAGGCAGTGAAGTCTGAAAACTTCGAAACAGTTATAGACCAAGACTTTAAAGGATTCCAAAAGCCGGAATGGTTCGGGAAACGGAAGTAAAAGAAAACTCACAAACAATATTAGAATTTCGGAACGTTTTTAAAACGTTCCCGAGATCTATACATCCTTCTATCGAGGATATCTCCCTAAAGATAGATAAGGGGGAAATTTTCGGGATTATAGGGACCACAGGAGCCGGAAAGAGCACCTTACTTAGATTCGCAAATTTATTGGAAACACCTGATTCAGGACAGGTATTTTTCCAATCTTCAGATATCTCCCATTTAAAGGGAGAAGAACTCAGACATCATAGATCTAAGGTGGGAATGGTATTCCAACAATCTCATCTTGTCTTAAACCGAAAAGTTTTCGATAATATCGCACTCCCCTTAAAAGCCGCAGGATGGAAAAAAGAAAAGATCCGCGCGAGAGTAATCGAACTTCTCTCCTTGATAGGACTCGAAGATAAAATAGATTCCTATCCGAACCAACTCAGTGGCGGACAAAAACAAAGGGTCGGAATCGCAAGAGCAATCGCCAACCATCCAACTCTACTATTATGCGATGAACCTACTTCCGCATTGGATCCGGAAACCACTCGTTCTATTTTAGGACTTTTAAGAGATATTCACAAAAAATTTTCGATCACAATTCTGATTGTTACCCATGAAATGAATGTGGTTCGAGAGATCTGTAACTCTGTTGCAGTATTAGAAAAAGGTAAACTGATCGAAACCGGATCTGTTTATTCTTTATTTGCCGACCCTTCTCAAGAAATTACTAAAAAGCTTACTGGACATGCCTTCACTAACTCAATTCCAGAAGAGACCTTGGCAAGAACGGAAGGCAGAATATTAAGAGTAGTGCTAAAAAACGAGATCGCTACGGAGCCAGTGCTCGGAAAAGTGATCCGTGCCACGAACCATGTCCCGAATATCATTCACAGTAAAATTGAATATATTTCGGGAAAACCAATCGGAGTTTTTTATCTGGAAACAGACCCGTCCGATAATAGCACGGACACGGTTAGAGCTGCATTCGTAAGATACGGAGCCACTGTGGAGGAAATATTCAGATGAATTTTTCCAAATGGATAGAATTATACCCGGAACTAGTCAATGCATTTGGACAAACATTCTTAATGCTTGGAATCTCCTTATCCTCTGCTTTGGTATTCGGAATTCCTTTGGGATTTCTAATTTATCTCACTGACAAAAAACTATTTATACCGAACAAATTCTTTCATGCAGTGCTTGGAGTATTGGCAAACTTGATCCGATCCATTCCATTCGTGATCTTACTCGTCGCACTTATCCCTCTCACTCAGTCCTTAGTAGGAACTACTATCGGCCCACTTGCTGCATCTGTCCCTCTTTCCGTTGCGGCAATCCCGTTTTTAGCCAGATTAGTTGAAACTTCTCTTAGAGAAATTCCAGAAGGAGTTTTAGAGGCAGCAGTTTCTACAGGAGCAAAACTCAATTTGATTATCAGGGAAGTCTTGATACCGGAAGCTTTGCCTGGGATTTATTCAGCGATCACTGTTACCACAATTAGCCTACTAGGATACTCGGCGATGGCCGGAATTGTAGGTGGTGGAGGGATTGGAGATCTTGCAATCCGATTCGGATATTATAGATACGAAGACGATATTATGTTTGCGACAGTTTTTATTCTGATCGCTTTAGTCCAAACATTCCAATGGATCGGAGACAAAACCCGCAAAAACAGTGACAAAAGAGTCTCTCATTAATTCTTATTAGGAAGATATTTCAGACTATTCATGGTAAAAAGAATCCGCAAGTAAACCTGCGGATCAAATGCTGTGGTAATGAAAGCGGGACCTTCATAGTCCTTAAGGAAACAATCCGGCCCCGACCATTGCATATTCAAAAATTTTAATTATCAAATGCGCCCAAGGAAACCCATTCGTTTCCTTCTTTTTTATATCTTAAAACTCCTTTTAACGGAATGATCTGTCCACTTTTCGCATCATACCAGCGAGAAGAAGATAAGTTTGCAAGCAATGAAAAATGTAACAACTTTTCCGTTCCGGATTTGTTTGCAGAATTTTGCATTACCCAACCAACGTATTCTCTATGATATCTTCCTTCTTGGGCATGATGAACGTAATTACGAACATCTTCCTTTAGTTTTACGTTTGCGGAGAAGGGAACGTACAACAAATCCTTACTTCCTGAGGAAAAGGATTCTTTTACGGAGATACCTTTTTCAGCATGTATGTCTTCTACAGTTCCGAATAAAGAAAGCCCTTTTTCCAGATCTGTTTTACATCTAGAATCGCTGATCTCGGAGCCACAGGAAAAGAATAAAATCGAAAGAATCCCTATAAACAAACTATATCGGATCATATTCATTTCCTCTAATGTTTTCCCGGGGCGAGAACGGAGTTTCTTCTCTCATACATGATATAAGCTTCTAATGCAATCATCTTAGGATCGTCATAAGCTAAAGGTTTTCCTTGCAGAGGATTTTGGATACACCAGTTGATCATTTCTCTCAATGTGGAAACCTTACCGATCTGTTTCTGGAATTTAGGATAAGTTTCCGGATGTGTATTCGTTGCATTCGGATGACACATAGCACATTGGACCGTATTTCCGCCCAATTCGGGTCCATGAAAAAGTTTCTCACCTCGAGCCACAGTTTCCATAAATGCAGCATTCCATTTGTCTTCATTTGATTTGTCCCAGTCATCTGCGAAGAGCAAGGAAACTGTCCCGAAAATGAAAAAGAAAACGGAAGCGAAGACCCCTAATAAAATTCTGGATCTATATCTATCTTTGAAAGTAAGCCGATCGTCCATAAGTTTCTCCTAATAATGTGTTTGAGGAAGAATTCTAGTTTCAGGCTTTTGATAAGTTGAATCTACCGGATGTCCTGCGGATTCGTCGTATTTTACGATCCGATCCTTATTCTCCCAAAGTTTATAATGCATTTCCTCTCTTGCATTATCCATATTTACGAATGCCCAACCTGTTCCGTCCCTCTCGTGGAATGGATCCTGACGGTTCATGAATACAGTCATCTTAGGAATATAATGTGGCGACTGAGTGTAACTTTCAGGATAAGGCCATGGCCATGCGGTAGACATCAATGCATAGAAACTTATATTCTTGATCTGATTATATAAGACCTGATGTACATGTCCGTGGAAGACTGTTACATTATCAAATTTACTTAAGACGGATTGGATCTGCTCCGCATCGTCCGTCCAGAAATTCCAAGGTTTATAAATTTTATATAATGGAGAATGAGAAAGAACTACTAAAGGAGTTCCACTTTTAATATCCTCCAAGTCCTTTTTCAACCAAGCTATCTGATCGTCACCCACCATAAATGGAGAACCGTTTGGATTATCCAGGCGTGCCATTTCGTTCATTCTTTCTTCAGGAGTTTTCCAACGTTTGATCCAATTGTCATATGTAAGAATACTATTCAAAACAACGAAATGAACCCCCTTATGATCGAAGGAATAATTGAGCTTACTGATCTTATCCTGCCAATAATTTCCCATATCCAAATAATAATCATGTTCACCGATCACAAACTTGACTGGCACTTTTAGTTTGGATAGAAGTTCCATACCATGATCCAGTTCTTCTCTTTTTCCTAACTGAGCAAGGTCTCCTCCGAATACAACAAAGTCAGGCCTTG
The DNA here is from genome assembly GCF_004770105.1 of Leptospira andrefontaineae. Taxonomy (NCBI): domain Bacteria; kingdom Pseudomonadati; phylum Spirochaetota; class Leptospiria; order Leptospirales; family Leptospiraceae; genus Leptospira; species Leptospira andrefontaineae. The sequence continues at coordinate 26,447 of NZ_RQEY01000028.1, forward strand.
GGAACATTAAGTTCACCGTTTCGATCGCCTTATTTAGGCCATTATCAAAGTTCCGAACAAAATTAGTTCCTTTAATATGCGTTAGGTGAGGATCCGATATGAACGCAAATGTAAATTTTTCATGAGTGCCCTTTCCTCTTCCTCCGCAGGCGATCTCCACCAAACTCATTGGAACAATACTCGCGGCGAGTAGACCTCCCGTTCTGCGCAAAAAATCTTTCCTGCTCAGTTTTCCCTCTTCCATAACTCCCCTCCTCGCCGGAATATTTCCGGTCTTCAATCATTTTGGCATGCTAGGCAAAACCGGACTCGTTAAGGATTTTAAAAAAGATAAAAGGTCTGCTTTTTCCTGGCCGCTCAATCCTAAGGGACGAATACCGCTACTTAAAAAAGGATTTGTTTCTCCACCTCTATCATAGAGGTCGATGACCTTCTCCAGAGTTGTCAAACTTCCATCATGCATATAAGGAGAAGTTAATGCGATATTTCTAAGAGTAGGAGTTTTAAATGCTCCTAGATCCTCACTCACTCCAGTTACTGCAAACCTACCTAGCTCCGAAGATTCTAGATTTGTAAGTATTTCTTCGTCAGAAGTCGGACTGTTTTTGGACTCAGCCTTTTTTTGAAGGATCTCTTCTAACTTAGGCTGTATCCTTTTAAACCCCACTCCTAGATTATGGAATTTATCATCGATAAAGATAGCGTATGTTTCACCTATCGTATGACAATCTTGGCATCTCGCCTTGCCCATATATAGATTCAAACCTCTGATCGCAGACTCGGATAAGGCCTTCTCATCTTTTCCAAATCGATAGCGATCGAAAGGAGAATTTCCAGAAACGATCGTTCTTTCGAAAGAAGCAATTGCCATGGCAACATGATCAATCTGAATAGAATCCGAATCGATCCCAAACACAGACTTAAACCTTGAAGTATATTCCGGATCCGATTTTACAACCTTAATCAGATCATCATGACTAGATAAGCCATGTTCTACCGGATTTAATAGAGGATCTTTTGACTGACCCTCTAAATCGTTTCTTCTTCCGTCCCAAAACTGAGATTTATAATAAACTGCATTTAATACTGTAGGTGCATTCCTAGTTCCGGTAAGATTTTTAATACCTTTAGAGACCTTTAGCTTATCTACAAATGCTTGTTCAGGCTTATGGCAGGTGGCGCAAGACACAGTTCCATCGGAGCTAAAACGTTTATCAGAATATAATTTGGCACCTAACGATACTTTATCGTTCGATTGAGGATTATTCTTAGGAACAGGTATATCTGGCAGTCCTAAAATCCCGCTTGGAATATAGGTGAGTTCTGTTAGGTCAGTGCCCTTCTTCTTTTGGGAATCACAGCCTATACAATAAAAAACGAATATAAGAAATATATATCCTAAAGACTTGGAATCGATTCGTGAAAATGTGCTTACTTTCATTCGACATCGCCGACAAAATTTCCGCTTAGAATAGTTCTAGAATTAAAATCGGTCAAGGCCTGGAGATAGAAAAAAGTTAGATTATTAGAATTTTTTTATCCTTCAATTTGAGAGTAAGTTTCAAGAATCATTAATAAGTTAAAACATTCGTTTTATTTAAAGTATGTTTTAAAATGAAAGACTAAACATACCTACAGTATTTCTATTTCTTTTCCGGTTCTTCAGGCTTTATCTCTTTTAAAAGTTTCGCCAATTGTTTTGCGGTGTGAGAAGTCCATTCAGGATTTAAATTATCCTCTTCACCGATTACTATATCTTTTTTCCAATAAAGCCATCTAGTCTCTCCAGATTTTTTCCAACCTATCACAGTTGCTTTTTTCCCCGGAGGCAAATTAGGAAAATATAAAACTCGTTTATTATACTCCATGTAAACAGGCATCATGGAATTGATGTCCTTAAAGATCAGAAGAAAGATCGGCCTTTCTTCTATATTCTTTTTCAAAATTTCCTCTTCAAGGACGTTTAGGTAAAGCGGAATGATCGGAGAAAAGTTCAAGAATCGGTCACAGTTAATCCAACCGAAATTCAATATAGAAAAACCGACTCTTCTTAATTCTGAAACTACGATTACACTTTCAGAATCGCGCATTGTCGTCTGTGCCTTTGCTTTGGACGGAGCAAAAGAGATGTTGGAATTCCAACCAAGGCTATCGTTTGTCCAATCTATACTTCCATCCTCTTTCTTTTTCCCATAAAAAATCTCATAGCCTGGTTCTGGAGAATTCTTAAATTCCACGCTTAAAGGATTTCTCTTATTGATTTTTGCTTTTTTACCTTCGGAAGAATACGCTTCTAAACGGATCATCCCCTTGGTTTCGATTGCTTTCTCTCCACTTGTAGTGCTTAAACCGGAAAGAAGAATATCTGCATTCGTATAATATTCTGCGAGTTCTATCCGGATTTCCCCTGCCAATGGTTTTCCATCTTCCCCAAGAAGAGAGCCCAAAGGAATATGTATGATAGTTCCTTCTTCTCCCCTTATTTTGGCATCCTTATCTGCATGGATGAAAAAAACCTGAGTTTCTTTATAACGATAAGAGAAAAGAAAGTCATCCCGATCTTTCGTAAAAATTTTCTGAAGGCTAGAACAATTCAGTAGAAGTATGGATAAGTAGGTTAGGCAAAATATTTTTTTGATCATGGATTCGGAACTTCTGTTTTAAAATCTATATCTATCCTGCTAATTACTCAGACAAGAATGTCTGAAAATTTATGTTTAAAAGGTCAATTTTCGGTACACTCTGAATTTCTAATGTAGGAATTCCAACAAAGGTATCCCGATAAAATTTTTCTCGCAAAAAAGAATGAAATGTGCTAAGGAGTCCGCTTGCCGGGTACCACCGCACCGGCCCCCACCCAAAGAAGGGCGGGGACCGCACTCCACAACATAACTCTCACAGCCTTCCTTCGTATAAGATACTGACCTTCTCCTTAACTAATTAAACAATCTCAGGCATTTTTTCCCAAATCTCTATTAAAACCTGAAGTAATTTCCGTTATTACGGATATAATTTCCACCATGTCAAACTCAACTACATTGCAGAAAGAAACTAGCAAAGTTCACCAAGAAGTTATAGAAGCGAATCAGAAATATGTTTCTGAGTTCGGTAAAAGGGGGGAATTGGCTCTTCCCCCTGCCAGAAGTTTTACGATCCTGACCTGCATGGGACGCTCGTCTGGATCCGGCTAAATATGCGGGCCTTTCCGAAGGAGATGCACACGTTATACGAAACGCTGGAGGAAGAGCAAGTGACGATGCGATCCGATCACTTATCATCTCCCACAAACTTTTGGGAACAAAAGAATTTTTCGTGATCCATCACTCAGACTGCGGAATGGCCTTATTCACAGACCAGATCATCCGAAATTTACTAGCGAAAAGTCTAAAAACTGCAACTGTGGATTCAAACGGTTGGAGAAACTTGGAAGAATCCGGAGGGTCAGACGAAGCAAAATATATCCCGTTCTTAACTTTTGAGAATTTGGAGAAGAGCGTGGTAGATGATGTAAAAAGGATCCGAAACCATCCTTTAATCCCTAAGGACATCCCTGTTTACGGATACTTCTACGATGTGAAAACCGGAAAACTTGTAGAAGTGGAAGAAGCTACCAAAATCGGAAGAGCTTCTTGATTTTTGGAAAAATTACCGGAAGGAAAATTAGATTCTGAATTTCTAATATTCTCTTCCGGTTTTTATTTTAGATCCTGATAGAATATCCAAAAGACCAGATAATACTATGAAGCGGTACCTTTTGCTCTAGGTGTTTATTCACTAAAGCCTGTTTTACATTAGGATCCAATCCGGAATTCTGGATAGAACTTAAGATAAAATCATTCACCAGCCCATAACCCTTAGAAGGATCTATAGTTAATCCGTCATTGGTATTTCCAGTTAACGGACCCACCCAAGTTGCTCCTGGGACTGTCCCGACTGTTTGGCCTCCCACACTATTTGGATAATAATAATTATTATCTATCATGTAAGTATTCGGCCTATAAACATCGGTGAGCGAAAAAGAGAATCCTAAATACTTTACGGTTAACTTATAGTCTATATTCTTAAATCCTGACCTTCTATCTATATTATCATTATAGTATTGGTATCCAAAATCGATCCCTGGTTGGATCTTAAAATTTTCTGTGATCTCGTATTCATGGAAAACCGAGAATCTATGGAAAGTTGTACCATTAAATGCGTTTGTAGGATATCCTGACTCCAGGTCCTTCTCCCCCGCGATACTTGAACCGCCAATTCTTTCGGAAGTCACTCTCACATTATAAGTATAAGTCGGGTGAATATACTTCAGAACAGGCAATGCCCAGCCAAAAGTGAAAAGTCCTAAAGCAAAACTCGGCTGATTATTTGTATAATAGATCCAGCCTGCATTCCAATCTCCCAAACGATTTGTGGACCATTTATAATTGAGAAGAGTGGCAAGACCTTCTCTCAATCCGTTAGGCTCCTTTCTCAATTGATATGTATTTGGATCCTGCATTGCCTTCTCTAAATCAACTCCTGGTCCATACGGATGTGATTGAAAAACTCCATCCACATCCCGATTCGTTCTTCCAGTCAAAGGAGAATAGTCCCTGATAATCAGTTGTAATCCTTCTATAGGTGTTGGGATATTCACCATTGTATCCAGAATTAAAGACTGAGGAACTTGTGAATAAGGCAAATTACCTCTTCGTGCAAAAGCATTTCCGAATAAACTGTTACCGTTGATGAACACATCATTGGTCAAGGATTGGGTCCAAACCAGATCATAATTCCTTTTTTGAGGAATGATCGCCTTCTGGTCCTTGGCATCTCCTGGATTGTTTTCAGTCTGGATGCTTGCGACCTCGGATTTGGAAATCCGGATCGGTATAGAATCTTCTAAGCTAAAAATATAATATTCTTCTGCTTCCTTCTCCAGCTTCAGATTTTTCAGGATTTTCCCTGATTTAAGTCTTACCTCATCTCCCAAAAGAGGTGTGATCAAAAAGAAGGAAAACAGCAAAATCGGCAAAATCTGGTAGGTTTTCTGAATCGACCTAAGTATTTTCATAGGAGTCTCCTTAGTCCCGTTTGCATAATCTTTGGATTTTAAGGCAAAACGAGGCTTCTTCCCATTAGTTCAATAATATTTGAACTATAAAACTTAGAAAGTGCTTGTCAATCTTTTGTTCAAATATTATTGAACTTTATAAGGAGTAATGGAAAAAAAATTCCGATGTCTAAACAACCAACTCATCCCAATTTAGATCAGATTGAATTGAACTCCATTTTCGAGGCGGTAAGCGATCCGATCCGCAGGAAAATACTATTGGATCTTTCCGAAAAGGGTGAATCGAATTGTTCGACCTTCCTAATTTATGCCCCGAAAACAAATCTCTCTTACCATATGGGAAAATTAAGGGACGCAGGCATGATCTTCACTAGATACGAAGGTACTCAGAGATTCTCTATCATTCGTAAAGATGACCTGGAAAAAAAATTCCCAGGCCTACTCGATACAATTTTAAAAAGTGCAAGGATAGAAAGCGATCAAGAAGAAGTTTCCGAGATCAAAGTCTAACTCGAAACTTAACCTTTCATTAATTGTAAACCCTGCGCAATACTAACCACAGGTTTATACCCTAACTCTTTTTTAGCCTTATCGATACGAATAGTACATTCTTTTCCCATAATATCCACAGGGAATCTCATCATAGGAGGTTCTTTACGAATTCCGAATATTCTCCAGATGCCTTCCACTATCATCGCCAAAAATCCAGCAAGTGAAGAAGGGATAGAAGCCTGAGGAAGTGTAATTCCTTGAGTTTGCATCATCTCGGTTAAAAATGTTTTTACCGTTTTATCTTCGTCGTCAGTGATGAAATATATTTGGCCCGGTATTCCCTTTGTTAAAGCAAGTTCGGTTGCATGGACCAAATTTGGGATACATGTTACGGATGTTTTGGCTCTTCCCCCATCCAACCACATAAATTTTCCTTCGGATACCATCTTCTTGAGAACAGGGAGGACGGATGTATCTCCCGGACCCCAAACTAGCCTTGGTCTCAAAGCAATTGTTTCAAAACCCGGACGATTCGCGGAGACAACTCTTCTCTCAGCTTCCCCTTTACTGAGACTATAATAGTAAGGAGTTTTTTTAGGATAAGGATAAGTCTCATCTATCTGTATCATGTCCTGTCCATGAAATAAAGCTGCCTCTGTTCCCATATGTATGAATCTTTTGACTCCTGCTTTTTGAGAAGCTTCCAATAAGCGAGATGTTCCTTCTACATTTCCATTCCAAAAATCTTGGTAGGTCCCCCATGGGCCAACGAACGCGGCACAATGGATTACAATATCTATTCCAGCTAAGTCTTGAGCAGTGATAGATTCTAAACTTCCACTCACTATTTCAAAACCTTGTTGAGTTAGGACTGAGTCTGTTTTTGGAGATCTGGATAATACTTTTATCTTATGTTTTTCTTTTAAATAACGAGCGATCGCTCCGCCTACAAATCCGGAAGCTCCGGTAATAAATAAATTCATAACTTCTCCAAGATCCAATTCTCCAATGGAAAGTTTTGGAAGTATACTAGAAAATCCGAAAGTCGTTGACCTTTTATAGTTTCAAAAAGAGAATCTAACTTATTCTTTTTAGGTGCAGAAGAATATGGGTCTTTTTCAAAAATATAATGTTCTTATTCTATTAAATCTATTCTTAATCTCGAATTTGCAAGCCTCGGAAGAAATTCCCAAAAACGGAACTTCTGAAAAGAAAAAACAAAAATTCGAATTATTATTAAAGAGGCAAACGTATAGTTTTATTCCTTATAATTTCACATCTTATTCTGAAAAAACAGATCCAAATATTTCTATAGAAACGAACCATTTACAACAAAATCAAAAGGTATTGGTTCCTGCAGTTTTCAGTTATGAAAACTATGAAAAGAATTATAGAGCAGAGATCTCTTATTACGAAGTAGAATTGGTAAATCCGAATTCGAATGTGATCCGATCCAATTCAGGAGTTTTATCTGCGGAAAGATTTTATTATTCTCCTTTAGCAAGATCGGAATTTGAAGCAAATTTTTATAAGATCATTTCTCCCGCCGAAAATTGGAATTTATATATAGGAGGAGGAATTCGTAATATTAATAAGTATACCTACGGCAAATATATGTTAGACGGTGCCTTCCAAGAATATTTTTATACATACGGTCCTCAGGTTTCTATCCAATCGTCTTACCAATTTATGGAAAATTTTTCTGCGAATATAAGTTTGGATGTATTTTATACGGAAGGAACCAGGTTTTTCAGGACTCCGATGATTTCTACAGACACACTCGTTTTTACGAATGGAAGCGCCGGAACCAAAGGAATTTTTAGAGGTTATGAATCGGAAATTTCTCTCCAATATAAATTTCATGAGAATATGAGATTTCACTTGGGATATAACCAAATATATTCTTACTTCAGTTATTTACATTTCGATCAATTGAATCTGAGTTATAATATATCTTCACAATCCCCTAACTCGATAAGCAACGGATCCAGATCAGGGAATTATGAGATTTTAAGAGGTTTCTTTTTAGGGTTTTCGGTCTTTTTTTAAAAACATCGTTATGCAATTTTCTATACAGGGTTCAGGCGGAGAATAAACTGGAGACCAGATATCAGAATGAGGTCATCTGTCTTTCATTTACTAGTCCTCTTGGCTTTCATGGGATGTTCTCAAAAAGCCGAGATCTATTCTCCACAAGCAAAAGATGGAATTTTAGATCTGAGAGATTGGGATAGAGATCGATTTTCTACTGTAGCCTTAGATGGAGATTGGGAATTTGCAAATGCAATTATATCTCCTGAGTCTTTCGTAAAAGACGGATTCATTTCAGTTCCCGGTGCATGGAACTCATTTACAAAAAACGGTAAACAACACGAGGGTGAAGGTTTAGGAACTTACAAACTCACAGTCTTACTAGACAAACCGGTAAAAGATCTAGCTTTTCAAATCGGAGATATTTCCACTGCATTCAAACTTTTTCTAAACGGAAAACTTCTGCTCGAAAATGGAAAGATCGGAAATTCCAGAACGGAAATGCTTCCTTCCTATAAACATCCAATTGTTCTAATAGATGAAGAATCCAAAGAACTAAAACTCACCTTACAAATATCAAATTATTATCATATAACCGGCGGACTTCGCAAATCTATTAAGTTAGGAAACACGTTAGCAGTGTTTGAGGAGAAAAAAAGACAGGTTGCACTTGGTTGGGTGGTTTTCGGCGCCACTTTTTTCATGGGTCTATATCATTTGATCCTGTTTTTAATGAGAAGAGTGGATAAATCAGCTCTTTGGTTCGGATTATTCTGCATTGATCTAAGCATTAGAGGCTTTTTTACAGGTTCCGTATTCATCTATGAGGTCACACCTGATTCACTTTGGGTTTATATTCATAAGCTGGATATTTTGACCTTTGTTTTGGCCCTCCCTCTATTCTCCGTCTTCCTTAAAGCCGTATTTCCGGAAGAGAAATATCATTATTATTTCAATAATATATTCCTAAGTGTTAGTTTTGTATTCTTTATTCTGGTTCTTGTACTCCCTTCTACGGAATACATGAATTACATAAGGATCTTCCAAGGTTTTGTCGGGATTAGTATAGTTTATTTTTTCATAATGATCTCTCTTTGTATTTTCAAACAAAGAGAAGGAGCCGTTTTATTTGCAATAGGCTCAATTATACTTTTTTTAACGACTTTAAATGATATTTTGAACCAAAGCTTGATCATAAAAGCTGAATATTTAGCAAGTTGGGGACTTCTCGCATTCTTATTCTCCCAAACAATCATGCTTTCCGTCAGATTTTCCAATGCTTTCGTAAGATTGGAAGAGCTGCAAAAATCCTTAGAACAAAAAGTAACGGAAAGAACCAAACAATTAGCGGAAGCAAAACATATTGCAGAAGAAGCAAATTCGCTTAAGGACACATTTTTATCCTTGGTGACTCATGACTTAAGATCACCGATCACGACCGTAATCGGGATCTTACAATTGATCCGAAACGATTACAATCAATTGGACGATAGATCATTATTGGAGTGGGTGGACAGAGCGGAATATACTTCTAGCCAGTCCCTAGAAATGATCGCAACACTCTTGGATCTGAATAGGCTTAAATCAGGATCTTTTCCTTTAGACAATAATTTGATCTATGTATATCCGGAAGTAGAAGGTGTATTAGCAAAACTTCTTCCACAAGCAGAGGCAAAGAAGATACGTATCATAAATGAGATCCCGAATGATGTGAAATTGAATGTGGATCGCACCTTATTTTCAGAAATATTCATTAATCTAATTTCTAATTCCATAAAATTCTGCAGAGAAACCGATTCTATACGCATAGGATTTTCTAATGAGAAGAATGATCCGGAATTTTTTGTAGAAGATACAGGGATTGGAATGCCTAAAGATATGATCCCGAATCTATTTTTAACGGAGATCAAATCCACTCGTTTGGGGACCAAAAACGAATCAGGAACTGGTTTAGGTTTACCCTTGGTTTATAGTATCATTAAAGCTTATAACGGAAAAATTTCAGTAGAATCCGAAGAGAAAAAAGGAAGCAAATTTACATTCTGTATTCCGAGAGTTTAAGTTTTAGAACAAATATCACAATTTTCGCAAGTATGGAAACTTGCACCAAAGTATTCGTATAAAAATTCCCTTCTACATTTATCAGATTTTAAATACATTAACATCTGATACAATCGATTCAAACTCGCCTTTTTTCTTTCTTCCAAAACTTTTGGATCGATCAAAATATCCGGTAATTCTCCACGCAATATTAGAGACCTTCTCTCCAAATCTCCCGAAGTCACTCCATGTCTTTCAAAAAGATTAAGAACGGTTTGTAAACGATGATCTCCTCTATTCTTGTGAACTACCATCGCCTGTAATTCTTCATACTCGAGAGAAGAAAGTTTTTCTCCCACAGACTTTAAGACCCGATGCACGCGGATCATAAAATTTTCATCAGGATTTTGCCATTCAATAAAATCCATAAGAACAGATAAATCGTCTTGGTTATAAAACAGAAGGCAATCAGAAGGATTTCCATCCCTCCCTGCTCTTCCTATTTCCTGATAATAAGATTCCAGGGAAGACGGTAGTTCCGCGTGAATGATTGTGCGGATATTTGCCTTATCAACACCCATCCCAAATGCATTCGTAGCCAAGAGCAAAGTATTTTTCGAATTTAAAAAATCGTTTTGGATCCTTCTTCTTTTATCCGAAGGTAATAACCCGTGATACACTCTATAGCGGATCTTATCTATATCCAAAAGTTCCGAAAAAGTTTCTATGTTTTTGATCAAATTAAAATATACGATCGTATTTCCTTTCAGATTTTTCAGATAAGAGATCAGTTCTTTTGCTTTAGAAGAAGAATCCACGAAAGTCCTAACTTCTAAATAAAGATTCGGCCTAGAAATCCCTTCGTTATATATTTGAATATCTGATTCAGATAATCCAATTTGTTTGATTATATCCTTTTGGATCTCTTTTGTCGCCGTAGCAGTCAAAGCTATAACCCTAGGATATTTTAGGATCTTTCTGAATTCTGAAATTTTAGTATAGTCAGGCCTAAAATCATGTCCCCATTGGCTGATACAATGGGCCTCATCCACAACCAATAAAGAAACTTTTCTAGTCCTAAAAATCTCTAAAAAGTGAAATTTGCGAAATCTTTCCGGAGAAACATAAAGAATTTTGTATTTCCCATTCTTTAGGTTTTCGTAACGAAGATTACGTTCTTCTTTAGAAATAGATGAGTTTATGAATTCTGCATCTATTCCCAAAGATTTTAATTTATCTACCTGATCTTGCATAAGAGCAATTAATGGAGAAATTACGACAGTCAGTTCCTCCAGAGCTAAAGCAGGCAATTGATAACATAAAGATTTACCCATCCCGGTGGGCATGATCACTAGACAGTTTTTGCCATCTAAAACATCTCTGATAATTTTTTCTTGGGAGGATCTGAATTCGGAGACTCCGAATTTCTTTTTTAATTCTTGTAGATCGAACATTCGGACAGTTTCCTTTTTGGATCTGATCCAGTTTTTGCCAATCCGGTTTTTAAATTCTTTTAAAGACTTTTTACTTCCAAAGTGAAATTTCTCTGGCCTTCTTTACAAAAACTCTTACTCTTTGTTACTAAATTTTTAACCAAGAGAATATAATGAACCTTTCGACATTTAGAAACCTTTTGATCATCCTAGGCTCTGTATTTACCGCAGGCTTTCTATACTTAGTGCTTCCTCCTTTATCCCAAAACTTCGATGTAATCGGTGCTTTTTTAGGAGGATTTGTTAATCCATTTTCCAGCGCTTATGCTCTGGATATTATTTTTACCTGGCTTGTTCTCGCCGCTTGGATCATATACGATGCAAAAACGAAAGGGATCAAAAATGGATGGATCGCACTTCTACTCGGTGTAGTTCCCGGTGTAGCAGTAGGAGCGGCTTATTATATTTATCTTAGAGAGAAACAACGCCATAACTGATCTTTTTCTCCATTTGTAGGAATTCCAACGTTCGGTTTCCATATGCCGGAAACCGACCAATCTCCAGGAAAATACAAATCCATCCTTTCTTCTAAAATTGGTGTGTGCCAATCAACCTGAGTTTGGTATTTTGGATAATCTAATAATTTATTGAACGGTTTGAAGGAATCGTATGAACTCCAACTCCCCCATTGTTTCCATCCAAAACCTCTCCAAATCCTATTCAAACGGATTCCAGGCATTAAAAAATATAAACTTGGATATTGAAAAAGGAGAGATCATAGCTCTTTTAGGCCCGAATGGCGCCGGAAAGACCACTCTGATTTCCATTATCTGCGGGATAGTCAATCCGACTTCCGGTTCCGTTTCTGTAGGCGGTTACGATATCATCAAAGATTATAGAAAGACCAGATCTATGATCGGCCTTGTTCCCCAAGAACTTACAGTTCACGCGTTTGAATCCGTTTTTACCACTACGAATTTCAGTAGAGGTCTATTCGGAAAATCACCTAACAAAGAATATATCGAAGAACTTTTAAAATCTCTTTCTCTCTTAGAGAAAAAAGACCAGATGATAATGACTTTATCCGGCGGGATGAAAAGAAGAGTCCTGATCGCAAAAGCATTATCACATGAACCATTAGTTTTATTTTTAGATGAACCTACTGCAGGCGTGGATGTAGAACTTAGAAAAGATATGTGGAATGTCGTGAGGGCTCTCAGAGACAAAGGAGTCACGATTATTCTCACTACACATTATATAGAAGAAGCCGAAGAGATCGCAGACAGAGTAGGCATTATGAACAAGGGAGAATTGGTTCTTGTAGAAAAGAAAACGGAACTAATGCATAAACTCGGGAAAAAACAGATCTTACTCGATCTTGTTTCCCCGCTCCAAAGTTTGCCGAATAATTTTAACGGTTATGAATTGGAACTGAAGAACGAAGGAAAACAATTATTGTACACCTACGACGGCCAGGAAAAACAAACTGGGATCGCAAGCTTCTTAGAACAATTGAAAAAATCCGGAATAGAATTCAGGGACTTGAATACCACCCAAAGCAGTTTGGAAGAAATTTTCGTACAATTAGTAAAGGAATCCAAATGAATCTAAACGCAATTAAGGCCATCTATTTTTTCGAAATGGCAAGAACAAGAAGAACATTGATGCAAAGTATTGCGTCACCCGTTCTTTCTACTTCTTTGTATTTTATCGTTTTCGGTTCCGCGATCGGATCCAGGATCCAAGAAGTGAACGGAGTATCTTACGGTTCTTTTATAGTTCCTGGGCTTGTTATGCTCTCACTTTTAACGGAAAGTATCTCCAACGCCTCCTTTGGAATTTATTTCCCTAAGTTTACCGGGACCATTTACGAAATTTTATCCGCACCGGTCTCCAGTATGGAAGCAGTAATCGGTTTCGTGGGAGCTGCCGCAACCAAGTCTTTGATCTTAGGTTCTATTATGCTTGCTACTGCTTCTTTGTTTGTGGAAATCAAGATCGCTCATCCTTTTTTGATGGTGTTCTTTTTGATACTTACCTGCATTTCTTTTAGTTTATTCGGGTTTATCATTGGGATTTGGGCGGATAATTTCGAAAAACTGCAAGTGATCCCTATGCTTGTAATCACTCCGTTAGTTTTCTTAGGGGGAAGTTTCTATTCTGCAAGTATGCTCCCTCCTTTCTGGCAGACAGTCACTCTATTCAATCCGATCCTATATCTGGTCAGTGGATTTAGATGGAGCTTTTATGAGATAGGGGATGTAAGCCTTGAGATTAGTTTGGCCATGATCCTATTCTTCTTAGTTTCTTGTTTAGGGGTTGTTGCATGGATGTTCAAAACAGGATATCATATTAAAAAATAATACAATACCTAGCCGGACAATCTAAGATTCTTTAGATTGTCCGTTCCCATTCGAAAGTTTACTCAAATATTTTTTCAAAAGTTCCTCTACCTTCAAAACGGATTCGTTAGATGGATCCAAACGTATCGCATCTTGTAAAATAGATTCGGCTCTATCGAAATTTTTGACCGCTATATAGATCTCAGCTAAATTGGTTAAATTTTTAATATGAGAAGGTTCCCTCAAACGAAGGCGTTCGCTGAAATCTAAGGCTTTTCTGATCTGGCCAGCTTTTCGAGCCGCAAAAGAAGCCACATACAAGATCTCACTATCGATCGGATTCATTTTAAAATAATCCTCAGCGTATCTTGCCGCCTTTTGATAATCTTTCAGTTTCAAGAAAAGTTTTATAAAATTCTTTTTTACCTCGGGAACCCTACTATCCAAAGATTCCGCTTCTTCCAGATAACTAAGTGCTTCTTGTGTATCTTTATTTAAGAAAGTCTCTTTTGCATTCCTAAGTAATTCCTTGATCCTCTGCCTCTTCTCATCTTGTGGAATATGTTGTTTTCCATTTCCAGTAAAAGATAATCGAATGAGAGAAAGGTCATCACTCAATTTACCGTTATTCAAAATAACATTATAGATAGACTGAAGATCTCCTCTTCCCTTCTCCACTGAATTTAGGAATAACTTTTCGTCATCGTTAATGATCCGATCGCCATCAGAATCCATGCCTACAATAATATCATCTCTACCATCCGAACCTACAAAGATACAATCACCCGGCTCCAATTGGAATGTTTTGATAAAAATAGTACCTTCTACTCCTGTGGTCCCTAATTTGCGGAACATAAACTCATTCTCTATAAAACTTGCTATCCCGTCCCGGTACAATACGGTCCATGGGTGCTCTGCATTAATATAATATAATACTCCAAGTTCATCATCCACAAGACCAATTACGGAAGAAACCAACATCGATCCGTCAAAACTTTCGAACACCTTATGCAATTCTATAAATGCGTTTTTCAACCATCTTTCCGGAGATTGTTTCTTGATTGTGTCCACCACTCTCGTTCTTTCAATAATGGATTCAAATACGGATCCAAGTACCAAAGCACCGCCGGCTCCCTGCATGGACTTACCCATTGCATCCCCATTTAAAAATACTGTGTAAGATCTTCCCTGTAGATCGATATGATTGGAGATATTCAAGTCTCCACCGATCTCATCCTCATGTTTTCTAAAAGTGAATCTTTTCTTTTGTTTCAGAAGGAATTCTACTTTTACGTTTTCTTGATTTGCCTTATTCGAACCTAAGGGTTTGATTAAAAGAGAAGTTAAAAAATAATCAGCATCCTGTTGTTGTTTTAATTCCTGAACCTCATTCAAAGTTTGTTCCAGTTCTTTGGTTCTATCTTTTACTTTTTCTTCCAGTTCATTAGCATATTGTTCCAATCTTTTTCTGGCAGCTTGGATGGATCTTGCCATTCTATTAAACGATCTAGCGATAAATCCAATCTCGTCTTCTACCCTTGGAACCAATCTATATTCTAAATTTCCCGAGTTTACCTCGGTCAATCCGACCACTACTTCTTCCATAGGTTTAACGATAGCATTATGGAAGAAGAATCTAAATCCAAAACTAATAGTAACGATCATTACTAAAAGGCAGATAACCATTACTAAAGAAGGAGAATGTAAATACTCTCTGAAAGATTTATAAGTGAAGCCTACTTCATAAATTTTCCCATTTTGAGGATGGGTCACTAAATATGCCAAATAAAACTCAGGAGTTTTTTCATCTGGCTTATTGAACTTAGCTCCTCTATACATCCGTTCTCCCACTTCTCTCAAGGAAGTTAATGGAAGAATGAAAGAAGATCGCACCTCCAACTCGGATTTTCCTGAAGAAATATCCTTCTCTACTTTTTTACGGACTTGTTCAAGCACCGACTTCAAACCGATCTCTTCCGAATTTAAAAGTTTAGCCACCGCAACCGGATCATTTTTAGAAGGGAGATTGGAAAATTTGTTTTTTACAATATACAGTTTTTTATTTAGAAATCGAAAGAAATCTATAAGTTCAGCATCTGAAACTTTAGTTTCTCCTTTTGATTCATAAAAACTTTTTATACCTTCCGAATATGCATAAAATTCCTTAGGAGAATCTTCAAGGATCGTTTTAGATCTTTCCCATCTCTCTTTCGCATTTAATGTTCCCAAATTCGTAAGTTTTCGGGTCACATTGAAAAATTTAATTTCTAAACGATCTTCCGAATCGAACCTCGAGTCCTTCTCCCCTTTTTCCAAACTAAACTCTCTCGATTCCGGATCAAAAGATAAAAGATAAGCAAAACCTTCCGGCTTTTTCCCTTGAAATGCGGCAAGTTCAGAGGCTTGTCCCTTTAATGTATCGAAAGAAGTATCATAACTATTTAATATTGCATAACCCACCAACTGAAAGGCTAAAAGAAAAGTAGCCATGGTCACGGCCACAATTTTACTTAAAATGGTAGTTCTTTCCTTGGTAGCATTTGCGTAAATGATCAGCACAAGGAATAGGCCGGCTACAAGCGCAATATCGGTAGTATGTTGGAATACCTTCCTAGAGACAGAACCGTCCCTACTCATTACATTCAGAATACCTGGAATGATCGTAATCGTAGAATAAGCGATTGCAATGTAGATGATCCATCTTCTCTCTTTTCCTTTTTCTACGATCGCTCTCCAAGTTGCAGAAGCCAAAAACGAAAAGTTATATATTAAAATTATAATAGAGAAAATTTTATAAAACTTATGAGATTCGAAATCCCAATAATTACTCCCTATATTAAAACGATGATCCGACTGTAATGTTATCACAATAAATGTGGCGGTTACGATCGCAAGTCCCGCATATAAAATGGAATAAACAGTTAAACCGAACTTAACGTTTTTAGGATTCGGAAAATAAAAGAAGAATATAAAACATTGAACAAATCCCATCATAGGAGAAGGGATCGCCAGCCAACGATGCACAATAGTCCACTGATCAAAAGAGATGAACGCGATAATATAAGCTAAATGAAAAATGGTCATCGCCAAGGTAGAAAGACCCAGGTGAAATGCAGCCTTACTTCTGTCCTTAATACTTAAAAAGAAGAAGGTAACGTAGATGGAAAAAAGACAGGCGAGTAGAGAACCGAAAAAATAAAAATTAAAATAGAACTGATCCATATCGGCAGCATAAAAAGAATCTCAAAACCGCTTTCCGTCAAGAAGATTGTTTCCAGATTAGAACCGGTTATAGTAGAACCCGCACTTAGAACGATTCCATTCGAAAATGAAACTATGCTCCCAACCTTTCCTGCTCCGAGTTTCTAGGAGAAAGACCATGGATCCTTTTGTAAGCTTTGGAAAAAGCAAACGCAGAAGAATAACCCACCGTCCTTGCAATTTCCTCTAAGGTAAAATTCTCCGCTGCCATCAAAGTTTTTCCCTTATCCATTCTTAATTTTGCCAAATAGTCCATTGGAGTACATCCCAAAACATCTCTGAATCGATTTGCAATGGAAGCCCTCGAGACTCCAACTGATCTGGATAATTTTTCCAAGGTCCAAGGATAAGAAAGTTTTCTATGCAATGCCTCTAATGCTCTTAAGACCTTTTCGTCTTTAAAAGCGCTTCGCCAGCCGGGAGAAGAAGTAGGATGAGTCTCCAGCCAATGTCGGATTACGTAGTATAGAAGAATATCGGTTAATCTTTGCAGTATCAGATCCGAACCAATGCCTGAATCCAATTCCTGTGAGATCAATACTTGAGTGGTGTTTAACGGATGATGGGCCAAAACATCGGATGACTTTACTAAAATAAAATCCGGAAGTTCCAAGAAGAATGGATGTTGTGCTGCTTCAGGAACCTCGTAACGAACGGAAACGAATGTGGTTAGAGGGATTTTTTCGGACTTCTTTTGTTTTTCGGACATATCTCTGAACTTTGCAATATCTACCACCTTATCATCTGGAGAATATACCAACTCATGGTCCAAACCTTTTGCGACAAAAAGAATATCTCCTTTTTCTAAATGTATCAATTTTCCCTTGATCCTTGCATAACAGGAACCTTGGGAAATAATATGGAATCCTCCGCTTCTTTCACACGGAAAACGAAACCCCCAAGGTTTATATAGGGAGGTCCTGGCGAGAAGGTCCGCTTTCCAACCGGCATTTGTCAATATTTCAGAAAGAATATCCATACTTTTAAGAATATGCTATAATATCCAAAAGTCGATTCATTTATACTCTTGGATATGTTTTTTAGATCCTGAGACATAGCCTAATTTCGAGACATCTTGTATCATTCAAAGTTACAGGAGAATAAATCAAATGAAAATTTTCGTTTATGGCGGAGCAGGACAGATCTCCAGTTCCGTAATTTCTAAACTATTGGGTTTAGGCCATGAAGTGTATGCAGGAACTAGAAATCCAGATGCTGGTAAAAAACGTCCAGGACTACATTGGGTATTTGCAGATGCAACCCAACCTAATAAAGGAACTGAAATTTTGGAAAAAGTGGAGAGAGCCTTCTTCATTTCACCGCCGGGATACACGGACCAATATTCAGTATTAAACCCTTGGTTTGAAAAAGCCCAAACTTCTTCCTTAAAAAAGGTAGTCCTCATGAGTGCAATGGGAGTAGACTTTGCTCCTCCCGAGGCCCCATTCAGAAAATTAGAGATCAGTTTGGAAAACTCCGGAGTTCCTTACACGATCTTAAGACCGAATTGGTTCATGCAGAACTTCCAAACATATTGGCTTTCGGGAATATTAAAAGATAAGAAGATATCTTTCCCTGCAGGCAATGCTAAAACCAGCTTTATTCACACGGATGATATATCCTCTTCCGTGGTCTCAGCTCTTTTGAATGACGAGTTCAACGGAAAAGGTATTACATTAACCGGGAAGGAAGCTCTCACTCATGGAGAAGTAGCGGAAAAAATCTCTAAACATACCGGATTGAAAGTGAGTTATGCGGATATCAGCCCGGAAGAATTTAAGACAGGCCTTTTACAAGCCGGTGTTCCCGAAGACTATGCAAGTTTTATGGTATTCATCGCAGGTGCGCTGAAAGAAGGCCATTCCTCTCCTATACTAAATACCGTTCGGGAGATTACAGGAAAGGATCCTATCTCTTTTGATGAATATGCAGAACAAAACAAAAAGGTTTGGTTAAACTAAAACCGTCGCTTGTTCGACCTTGATCTGATCTTCGGTTCAATCGAGGTCGAGCGATTCTTATAGAACTATAAATTCACCTAATTATAAAAAGTCGAAACAGGAAAATAGTACGAAAGCCTTAGTGCATATAGCAATTTAGAGTAAATTTTGAAACACATTTGAAATGATTTTCTTTTGTCGATCAAACGCTCGATAAAAATCAAGAATAAGTCATCTCATCTATTGCTATTTATCATGTATTCAGGAATCCTCTTGACATTTAGTCGTTTATGCAAAATCTAACAAGTCCGATATGGACGCCTCCATTCTTTTCTCCCATCATGCAAGCGGAGTTTTCTCCTTATTCCTTTTAACTGTCGTCCTGAGTGGATTCTTGATATTCAAGAAAAGCAAAACACTGCCCACATATTATCTACTTATAATGTATGCGGGATATGGGACCATGTTTTTCGGTTATTTCCTGTCCTATTCCGTATTCAATCCTTTAGGAGCGTATCATAGATACCTTACCGTTTTTGTGATATTCGCTATCGTAGCATTCATAGGTTTCTCTTATCATTTTCCTAGAAATATCTATCCGAAAGAATCCAAGATAGTCATTCCACTAACCTTGGTAATCGCTTTAGTCGCATGGATCCATTTCATTTTAAACACCGCAGGAAGGGAGAAGATATATCTATTCTCCGCACATCATTACAGTTTCGACTTCGGAAAAGAAGCTAGTTTTGCGATCCTTCTCTGCTTTATACTTAGCACAGTTATTCTGATCAGAAAGACGATCCATTTCTCCCGTTACTCAGGAATATTCCAAAAATGGAATACTTCCTCAAACTCTTTTGCCCTTCCTGTCCGTATTCTTGTAAAAACCCTTCTTTTTCTTCCCCTGAATGTCATGAAGGTTATTCTCCCGTCCGGAAAGGAAGGAATTGCACTCAGAGCATTTTTAGTCACCGTCCTCATAAATATACTAAATGCGTACAATAACGTATTGAATAAGTCCGGAGTCCTATCTTACGACACTTATGCAATCGTATATTTTATTCTATCGGTAAGCACTATGTTCCTCATACAAAGTGCTTATCTAAACCATTCTCCGGAACCTACAAGTTTTATGGGAAAAATACTTTCCAGCGCAGTAGTTACCGTTGTATTAGCGTTAGGTGCGATCAGTTATATTACGTTATTCTCCATAGACAAGTCTATTGAAAAAGAAAACCTAGTAGAGATGAATTCTGTCAAAACTGAGATCAGAAATGGAGATACTAATTTCCCTCCGAATGTAAGATATATACTTTCTCGTCCGGTCGGTTCAGGCATATTCGACCATAAGTATGAGATCCTCTATTCAAAAGATGGCTTAAACCAAACCATTCTTAAAGACGGAGAAAAATATTACAAAAATCAACAGCTCAAAGAAGCGATCGAAAAGAATAAAAAACTCAATAAAGGGAAATCCGAATCCGAATTAGAAACGATCACTCTCAAACAAATGAAAGAAACGGACCTACCTTTAGGTTCCAGGCTGTTTAGGGTTGCGGGAAATTTTTATATACATTACGATTTTGCAATAGGACAAACAAGATACGAGGTCGGATTCGCATATGCAGAATTCAGACAGGTGATCCACGATGTAGCTCGTTGGTTGATCCTGATCATCCTCGGAACAACTCTATTTATTCTGATCGCGTTCCCTATCCTACTTAGGGTCAGCTTGATCCATCCACTTAATAACCTGTTATCCGGTGTGGAGAAAGTGAATCATGGAGATCTGAATGTAAACGTTCCTGTAAAGACCATGGACGAGATCGGTTTCTTATCCTTATCATTCAACTCGATGGTAGATTCCATCCGAGGTGCAAGAGAACAATTGCAGGAACATGCAGATCATCTAGAAGAAAAGGTAGAAGAACGTACGAAAGAAGTTCAAGAGAAAATGGAAGAAGTCCAACGACTGAAAATCCAACAAGACGGAGACTATTTCTTAACTTCTCTGCTTGCAAAACCTCTTTTTTATAATGCAAATAAGTCTCCTAAAGTTAATACCAGCTTTCTTATCAGACAAAAAAAATATTTCGAATTCCGTAATAAGCAGGGAGAACTAGGAGGAGATATCTGCTTAACCGGAAATCTAAGATTAGGAACTCCTGATAATTATAAAAAATTCACGATGGCAATGAACGGGGACGCCATGGGAAAATCAATGCAAGGAGCCGGTGGTTCTTTGGTAATGGGAGTCGTGATGAACTCCATCATGGCAAGATCCGCTGCTAACAAAAGGGTTCTTTCAAAAACTCCCGAAGAATGGCTGACCGAAACCTATATGGAAATTCATTCCGTATTCAAAAGTTTCGATGGAACCATGGTCATCTCCGCTACCGTGGCATTGATCGACGATGAAACGGGAGAAATGTTTTACTGGAACGCAGAACATCCGTTCTCAGTATTATACAGGGACGGAAAGGCCTCTTTTATAGAGGATACATTAGAACTTCGTAAATTAGGATTGGATTCCGAATTCGAATTTAAGGTGAAAAAATTCCAACTTCATCCAGGAGACCTGATTATACTCGCTTCAGACGGAAGAGACGATCTTTTACTCTCCGTACATAATGAGAAGAGGATAATCAACGAAGACGAAAATGTATTCTTGGATGTGGTAGAAAGATCTCACGGAGATATCAAATCCATAGAGAGGAATATCAGAAGTATTGGAGAAGTTATAGATGACCTCTCCATTCTAAGAATCGGTTTCCAAGAAGTAAATGCACCTTCAATTGAGCAAAGAGAAGATCGAAATGACTTCGCAGATAAGGTAGTCTTACAAAGCCTTTATAAAGAAGGAAAGGAATTATACAGAAATGGAGAAGCTCAAAAAGCGATCTCCATTCTGCTGGATGCTTATGCAACGGATAATAATAATCAAAAATTGAACAAACTACTCGGGTTGATCAGCTTTAAAGAAAAAGATTATCCGTTAGCTGTAAAAGTCCTAAGCAAATACCTAACCCAGGATCCCGACACGGCGGAACTTTGGTATTATCTATCCATTGCGGAGAAACGGATCGGTAATTTAGCACAATCCTTAGAAGCGGCAATGATGGTTAATCAAATGCAACCTATGAATGTGCAGAATCTAGTCCATCTTTCAGATCTAAATAGACTCTTAGGAAATAGAGAAGAAGCTATCGGATTCACAAAATCTGCAGAAGAGATCGATCCAGAGAATAAGAATATCCGAAAGTTGAAAAAACTTTTGGAAATGGATTAAGGTACCGTAACTACTATGTTTTCCGGTGGAAATAAATATTTAAAGGCTCCTACTGCATCCACTGCTTTACCAGATCTAGTTTTGTTTTCCAAACCGGTTACCGTCTTTCCTCCATTCAACAATACCTGGATAGTATCTTCGGCCGAATACTTTGGATTCTTGTAACGAAGTAAGGCAGCGAGCCCAGCCACATGAGGAGCTGCCATAGAAGTTCCGCTTATAGCCTTATATCGATTCGTATAATCTTTGTCCATTGTGGTCATGCTCAACCCTAGAATCGCTACACCCGATTTTCCGATCTGAGTTCCAGAGTTAAATTCCATTCCGAGAGTGCATCTACTTCTTCCGACACAATCCTTTAATTCCAAAGTTAAAATTTCAATCCTTCCGTTCATTTCCTCTGATATTTGTTTGAGCATTTTACCATAAGTAATATTAAATGGAGGATTAGTGACATATCCATAATAAAAACTTAATGTATCATACGGATCTAAAGTATCGACTGTCAAAGCCATTTCGGCATAAACCCTGTCCACGGCAGAACTAATCGTAACTGATTTATAAACTTGCGAATGAGTCAAGTTTGCGTAGGCTCCATTTACATTCCCGACTAAAGGTGTATTACAATTATTCGGTAAAAGTAATGTAGTATATGGAAGTGAAGGGCCTCCATCTAAGGCAATGTAGCAAGTTAGATACGTGAAAGGTGTACCAGAATTATTGATGTATGTCCAATCCGAAAATTCCGAACTAGCAAGTACATCAACTTCCATCCCCGCCCAAGTATTAACGATATTTGTTCCCGGGGCTGATACATCTACATGGGTTTTACTCGTATCGTAATTCGAGAACTGAGCCAACGAATAGGATTGATCCAATGCCCCTACACAAACAATATTGCTTTCCGGGAATTTGCAAGGATACGAATTTCCTGAGCGGAGATCTTCCGACTCATTTCCTGCAGCCACCACAAACAAAGCATCATGATTCTTTCCAGCTAATGCTATCGCTTGTTGAAGCGCAGTGTCCGATTCGGTTCCGGATAAGCTTAAATTAATAATTTTTGCGCCGTTCTTGACTGCAAAATTGATCCCTTTTATTATTTTTTCTGTCGTTCCAATTCCTGTATCATCCAAAACGCGAACTGCCATGATAGGAGCACCCCAACAGACTCCTACACCGCCGAGCCCATTCATCTTAGCTCCAATAATCCCGCTTACGTGAGTTCCATGGCCGTTCAAATCCATTGGATAAATATCATTATCTACGAAATCGTATCCGTAAGGACAATTCCCGATATAACCTCCTAGGTCCGAAACACAACTTGAGGAGTTCCAGAAAGTTAGATCTTCATGATTATAGTTCGCGCCCGAATCCAAAACTGCAACAGGAACCCCGTCGCAGTATTTAGTGAAATTATCCCAGGCCTCAACCATGTTCATATCCTTTCCGCTAATTCCAGGATTATTACCTAAATAATTTGCAGAAAAAATAGTTTGTCCGGTATTACGAAATCCCCATTGATTAACGAACTGAGGGTCACTAGGAGCAACAGTTGCTCTGTATATATAATTTGGCTGAGCAAATTCTATATCTGGATGGTTTGAATATTCACGAATTGCATCTTGCAAAGAAATATTCTTTTCAATCGAAACAAGGGAAAAATCAGAATTCGAAATTTCAGATCCGATCATCTTCCCACTAAAAGAACCGACAATATTCGATTTTGCAAAGGAACCGATACCTTTTCGGAACTTCACTAAAATCTCATCACTCTTTGCACTCATATTAAGTGAAGGGTTTGTTAAGACTGAAGATACTTTTGCTTCTTTTTTAAAAATATTACGATTTATAGATTTAAAATATTCTAATACTTCATTCTTTTTTGAATTGTTATTCTGAGCTAACAAACCGATTCCAAGAAGAAAAACACCGAAAAAAAAGAAAGATAGATAGGGAATTCGTTTCATATAAATACCTCTACTGAACAACGAACTTTTTGGGCTCAGAGAATTCAGATTTCCAATTCCCATAAGGTTCTCGATACACTACGGATTTAATCCTAAGATACCAAGTTCCCTTAGAAAGAGTTCCTATCTTTTTAAAAGTTGGAGTAAAAGCTAAACCGGAAGAATTGGCAACGTCATCACATTTTACTCCGGTCTCTTCTTCCGAATTAAAGGAAGAACCTTTCTTATAACAAACTTTATACGATCCGTTAATCCAGTTTACTTCTGAATTTTTACTATTGGACCAAGTGATATAGGCATCTTTTTTGCCACCAGATCCTTGTAAGCCGATATACCCGTTATACTGTTCTCCTTTAAGACCGTTCGGACTCTCTATTTTCAGAGTAGCCGTTTTTATTCCTGCCGATTTGGGAACAAATCTAATCCCATAAGTAGTCGCTTTGCCGGGTGCTAAACTAGTAAGAGTTGATTTGACTAGAGTGAAATCAGATATATCGAATCCAACAAGATAGACAGAAGTTTGAGTTAGGTCTAAATTTGTATTACCCAAGTTTTTCAAAATTACGGTTTGAGTGGAGGAAGACTGTCCAGGTTCTATACCGCCAAAATCAATATTGGAGGTATTAGCTAAATTCATACCATAATCGCCCGAATAAGAAATCTCTATAATGGGAGCATTTGCAGAAGCGAATGAATAGCCAAATACGCCAATCGAGTATAGGTTTGCATTCGGATCGTTCGTGTGAAAATTAGCATAAGTTTGCTGAGTTCCCAATTGGGTTGGAGAAAAAGTAAATGTAATGTTCTTACTCTTTCCGGGAGCGATCGTAAACTGAGTTTCGGAAACTGAAAAAATCGATGTTTGAGTACCGATTTCGATATTGCTAATTATCAAATCCTGCTCTCCAGTGTTTCGGATCGTATAAGTCCTAGATTCCGTATTTCCCGGAGAGGAATAAATTTCCGCACTGTATGCATCATACTTCACACTTGCTTCTACGAGCTGAAATCGCGGAGCGGGAACGTTCGTACCTGCTCCAACCAAATTTAAATAATATGAACCGAATTCTGGATCATCGACTGGAATCACCAGTTTGGCATTCTTTGCTCCGATAGAATCAGCAAAAAAATAAATATCAAAGCCGGCAGTTTGATTTTGGGATATTTTCGTGAATTGGTTCGGCACGGTACCCTGTATTCCGAAACCGTAAGCATAAGGTCCAGTGAATTCAATACTTGGATTCCCAAGTAAGTGAACATATTCAGGATCCGGATATTCACCTGCAATTGTAAAATGAATGTTAGCCGACTGCGAAAGTTCAGATATATTTCCAAAGGAATATATAGATCCGCTAGGATACTTGTTTCCAATGGAATCAATAAGATAAATTCCACTTCCTCCCTCGATTGGGGGATTGGGCTCCTCGGTGTCTTCCGACGATCCGGGTAAGTAAAACGGGCCAGAAATTAGTTTCGAGTTGGAACCCCATCTACAAAACGATAGGGAAAGAAGAAGTATAATTACTAAACAAAAGTTTCTAATATAAAATTCCATATATATCTGAAAGCATTCAGAGTTACTAAATTAGTATATACTATTACTCGAAAGTGCCAGCCGAAGACAATCGTAAAAGAAAAATTTACGATTTTATAAAGAAAGATATATTATCTAAATCTATCCCATTAGAGGTATGGCCTAACGTAAAATTTCAGAATTACATTAAATATCTCTTGCCTATATTATCTCTTTTCTCCGTATCCGCTCCGTTCGAGATCAGAAGTTCTGAAATGTCAGAGAGTCCGTCATAACTATAAGAAATATGTAATGGAGTCACACCCTGCGGGTCGGAAACGTTCGGATCGGCTCCATGTTCCAACAGGATCTGAACAGGTTTGATCTTTCCGTTTTCCACAGCTTTATGAATAGGAAAGATCCCATTCCCATCGGGAAGATTCGGATCCAAACCAGCGTTCAATAATGTTTCCAAATAAAATGGATCTTGGATCTCCGAGGCACAAAAACCTAGAAGTCCTTTAGTACATTCTTTCAGCTCACCTTTATTAGGGATCAGATCCAAAATTTTTCTGAAACCTTGTTTGTCTCCGTTTTGGATCTTAGAAAATAATTCTTTTCCTCTTTGTATCGTCTTACGATTCTCAATCCAGTTTTTAATCCAATCTAGCATGTTATTTTCCGATCTATATTTAGAAAATAGACTGTTTGGATCCGGATTTTGATCTTATCTTTAGGGAGAATCTAAAAAATCTTGGACCAAAGCAGAGGTCAATTCCGGGTATCGATCCTTTCCTTGGGACATGATCGCTTCTCCCAAATAATCACCATGCCCACCAGGCAAAATCAATAGTCTTGCTTTCGGGATCATTCGGACCATCTCAACTGCATGCTCTAACTTTGGAACATCCTTGTCTCCGAGTAGGATCAAGATAGGAATTCCGACAGTTCTAATATCTTTATCGCTAAGATTCTTGAAGTTGCGCATTCTCGCAGCATCTTTCTCATACATGGTATGCAATTTTTGAGGATCAGGATTTACTTTCAGAAAAGCATCCTTAAGAGCTTGGGGCATATTTTCGAAAGTAGCATTTTTCATAAAGTTCCAAAACATAGGATACGCCCCTTCTCTTTTTGTTATAGAGGAAGCGAATACAAGCTTACGGACTAATTTCGGATGTCGGATCGCCACATTCAAAGCTACACTTGCACCATTACTAAAACCGAAAATATCCGCTTGCTCCACCTTTAGAAATTGCAGAAGAGCGACCACATCTTCTGCAGAAGTTTCAAAACTTACAGGCCCTTTTCTATCCGTAGTTCTTCCATGTCCTTGCTCGTCTAGTGCAATCACCTTACGATTTTGTGCGAGAAGAGGAAGTATCCGACTATAAGTTACTTCTATTGTGGAACCTCCACCGTTCAGAAGGACCAGAGGGACCCCATCCTTCTTACCATGGATCTCATAATACATCTGGATATCTTTGATAGGAGCGAGACCCTTTTCAATCGGCTCGGATGTGATTTTAGAAGGTACCTCACGTAGTTGAAAAGGTTGTCCGGAGGAACAGGACGCAACTGTAAGCAGTATAAAAATATAATATGGTATTTTCGAAATTTTCATCTGAGTTCTCCTTATTTTACCTTTTCAAGATAGTCGGTTAATCTTACTAAATGCGCCAGGGTACCTTCTCTTCTGGAAGCCACACCTTCTCTTCCAATGGTTTGGTCTAAAAATGCGACCTGCTCTGTGAATGTAAGTTTAGTATTGGAAGGATCTATCTTTTCGATTTCTGCAGAAGCGATGGAGACTGAGTGGATCTTTCCGCTTAAGATCATATCATAAACAAAAACGATCCTCTGGTTTTCTATTAGATCAGAAAACCGGGCTTTGTATAAGGTTTCCTTTCCGTTGGGAAAGCGACCATGCAATATTTCTTCTCCACCAATTCGAAAATCCAATTTTCTTTGCACGACCGACCAATCACCTGGACCAATAAACCAATTTGCTTTTGCTTCTATATTACTCCATGCGGAATACACGGATCTCGGATCAGATTGATACACTCTTTCTATACTAAAAATTTCGTGAGCGACTTTCAGTGTTTCCATATTTACTTCTTACCCTTCTCCTTTTTTTCCAAAAATTCTCCCAATCGATCAAAATTCCTCTCCCAGAATTTTCTGCGTTGGTTCAGCCAGTTCTCGATCAGCTCTAATGAATTCGTTTCCACTCTGCAAGAACGCACCCGGCCTATCTTCTGGGTTTTGATCAAACCGCTTTCTTCCAAAATTTGTATATGCTGGACTACCGCAGCCATGCTCATCGACAAAGGGCTCGCAAGCTCACTTACGGAAGCGGGTTTTTTGCTAAGCCTTTCAACTATATCGCGACGAGTCGGATCGGATAAAGCATAGAAGATCCTATCCAAGGACGAATTGTTAAGCATTTGCTTAAGTATATAGATACAAGCAAAATAGTCAAGTATTTGCTTAAGTATTTTTATCGATTTTCCGGGGTAATAGAGAGATCCGTTTCTCTTCTACGTATTTCATAAAACACCACCAATAAATTACGTATAAATACGGATCTATACTCCATGTATAGGTATCAGTACCAATAGAAATTTCTCAAGAATCTATATACTATTACTTATTACCTAATTTTTGGATGTCTTCATGATCTTTAAACAAAGTCGAAAAATCTTATATGCTGTTTTTTTTATATTCTTACTAACCGCTTGTTCTAACGGAAGCGGCGGAAATAACTCTCTTGCGTTGATAACTTTTTTAGATGGACCTTCTGAATTACCTGCAGAATGGACTTGGGTTAGCGGTCGAGCTTTTGATACCGTGGGCGGTGGATACGGTTTGCCTGTTTATGGAACAAAGGGAGTAGCGGACCCAGCAAATTTCCCAGGAGGGCGTCAAGATGCGATGCAATGGGTAGATTCATCCAATCAACTATGGTTATTCGGTGGTATGGGAAGAGATGCTGCCACCGGTTTCGGACGATTGAATGATCTATGGAAATTCGACGGGACGAATTGGACCTGGGTGAGAGGATCGAATAACGTCAATTCAGCTGGAGCCTACGGAACAAAAGGTATAACAAATTCCGGAAATGATCCAGGTGCAAGAATGGGTGGAACTACTTGGGTAGATTCCTCCGGAAACTTCTGGCTTTTCGGAGGTTGTGGCAATATAAACAGCGGAGATTGTTTTAGTGATCTATGGAAATTTGACGGAACTAATTGGACCTGGATAGCGGGACCAAATACCAAACAGAATAACGGAGTGTACGGCGTAAAAGGTGTAGCAAACTCCGGCAATTTTCCGGGAGGAAGACAAGGGGCCGCAGGATGGATAGATTCTTCCGGTACAGTTTGGATTTTCGGAGCAAATGCAGGCTTAGACGGATCATGGAATGCTACTTCCGTTATGAACGATCTTTGGAAATTCGACGGGACCAATTGGACTTGGGTAGCTGGACCTAATACTGCAGGGGGGCCTGGGGACGGGAATTGGGGAACAATCAATGTCCCTTCTGTCAGCAATATTCCATCTTCTAGAGGAAAATCCGTAACCTGGGTTGATTCCTCAGATAATCTTTGGTTATTCGGTGGGGCTAGTTACGATGATGGAGGACAGTTAAACGATCTTTGGAAGTTTGATGGGTCAAATTGGACTTGGACCGGAGGCTCTAACTTACCGGATCAAACAGGAGTTTACGGTAAAAAGAATGTCGCGAGTTCTAATAATAGTATCGGGGGCCGATTTAGTGCGATCGGAGGAAAACTTCCGAACGGAAAGGTTTGGGTTTTCGGAGGATCGGGACTAGATTCTTTGGGCGTCTCAGGACAGTTAAACGATCTTTGGATCTTTGACGGGAAAAAATGGACCTGGAAAGGCGGGATGGATCTTGTTAGCCAAGCGGGAAACTTCGGTCCAAAGGGGAAAGCAGGGACTGGCTATTATCCCGGAGGTCGTTATGGATCTAACGGATGGACCGACTCAAAAGGAAATATCTGGATCTTTGGCGGGCAAGGTATAGATGCAAACGGAAATAATGAATTCCAGAATGATCTCTGGAAAGTCCGTCCTTAAATTTAAGAATATTCTAAAATTCTAAAGTGACTAAGCAAAAAATCAGCGCCATTCGCCCTTCTGCGCTGATTTTGAAAAAACAAAAGGAAAATTATTTTCCGGCGTTATACAAGGAATCAGCTAAAGCTTTATAACATACCGAACCTAAATGAACGGAATCAGCCCATGAATCACAACTTTTCCCCAACGGTCTGGCATCGAAAACATTTAGATTCCCAAAGTCCTTCATTCTTTTTTTAAAATGAGAAATGAATTTTTCTTCGACACCCTGAGGTTTATAGACGTATTTTTCATGTATAGGGTGAATTGCAGGGATCCAAAGAACATACTTTATACCTAACTCTTCCATTTTCCGGACTCGTTTAAGCAAGATATCATAAAAGCCGTCCCATACTCGAAAGTTTTTATAATAACCGAAATGATCTTGAGTTTTTCCACCCTCGGTATATTCTCTTTCAAAAAATTCTTCGCCTTTCTTTCCTTTTAAATCTGATTGTTCTTTTGAAAATAATGTGAACTCCAAAACTCCTTGGATTGCATTCGGATCTAAGCCCGGATTGTTTTGTCGTTTAGAATAGGTAGCCAAATTATAAAAACTCACTCCATATTGTAGCGAGTGGAAAAACTTTCCTGTGCGAAATTTAGAACGTAAAGCCACAGGTAATTCATCCTGAGAGAACCTATCTAAAAAGGATTTTTCATATACGTTCGAATCCCATCTAAAAATTTGAAGAGATTCGTTCGCTAGAAAAGGCGAAATTTCCACAGCAATAAAATCAGGTCGTTGTTTAGCTTCGAGAATTTCGTCCAGAATCGCCATCTCCGCAAAAAAATCGACAGCAGTCAGAGCAAATCCGTTCTGGATGCCTAATTTCACTCCGGCTTCAGGCTCCCAAACATTTACATTATTCGATAAGGTAGAAAAGTAGAAAGATTGCGAAGAGCCTAAAAAAATTGCCGTCTTCTTATCTGCTTTTTCCAATTCGCCAAGTTTCAATCGGCATAAATCTAAAGAATTCTCCTGCATAGTTTTTTGTTTTCTAACAAACCGTATAATTGGATCGGAAGTGATAAGGCGATCTAGCAAAAGAAGAGTAACAAAAAAGGTAGAAATAGAAAGAATAAAGAAAATTTTGCGCATTCTAACCTCTCCTTAAAATTGAAAATATATAAAAGTCATAACGTTAGTAACTGTGGATGGAAAGAAGGCAAATATCGCGACACCAAAAGCAGGCAATAGCCAAAACTTTTTCGTTAACAAATCCAATTTACGATAATTGCGTTCAATTGCATGTAGGATTATCGCTGCAAATATCAGCCAACCTGCAAGACTATTATTTGTTAAATTAGAACCTACGTTTCGACTGAATCCTTCGAAAAATACAATTGCATCGCCTATATTCGAACTGCGAAAGAATATCCAGGTAATACAGACAAAATGAAATACAATCAAACTTCTAATTCCAAGCTGCCAAGACTCGGAATACTTTTGAAAAGTTCCAATAAAAGGCCTCTCTATCGCTAAAAACAACCCGTGCATGCCTCCCCATATTAAGAAATTATAATTTGCCCCATGCCAAAGTCCGCCCAATAGCATCGTCAAAAGAAGGTTTATATACGTATTAATTTTACCAGACTTATTACCGCCCAAGGGAATATACAAATAATCCCTTAACCAACGAGAGAGGGTGATATGCCATCTCTGCCAAAACTCCTGCAAGGTTGTTGCGAAATATGGAGTATCGAAATTCCGAGGTATATTGAATCCGAGAAGGATGGCCAATCCACGTGCAATATCAGAATAGCCGGAAAAATCGGAGTAAATCTGAACTGCAAAACCGTAAGCGCTCAATACGATCGCCGCTTGGTTATATTTTTCAGGAGATTGAAAAACCGGATCTATCAACGTACCTAATTGATCTCCAATAACAACCTTCTTCAATAAGCCAAGAAATATAAGAACACTTCCAGTTCGTATCAAATCTGCATGAGGTAACTTATTCCGATCGATTTGTCTCTTAAGTTCAGCCCATCGAATAATAGGGCCTGCGATCAACTGAGGAAAGAAAAGTATAAAAAAGAAAAAGTCTTCCAGACTTACTTTTTCTTTTAACTCACCGCGGTAGCAATCTATGTGGAAAGCTATGATCTGAAAAGTATAGAAACTAATGGCGAGAGGAAGTACAAATTCCTTCAAAGGATATGCGACCTGGACAGAAAATCCTAAATCAGTCAAAATAGTTTCGAAAAAAATTAAGTATTTAAAAATCGCAAGATTGAGTAGGTTTACGAAAACGAGAAAGGAGACTTTTATTTTGGTATATGAACCGTGAGCAAAATAATAAAATAAATAATTAAAAGCTAATATTCCTAAAAAATGAAACAGGAATCCAATACTCCAAAAACCGTAAAAGAATATAGAAGCAGAGATCAGCCAAACTTTTCGATACATGTTTGGCAACATCCAGTAAACGGTAAAAACAACTAGTAGGAATAGGAAAAAATCCAGTGAATTGAAGAGCAAAAAATTTTCCGCCTAAAAAGAGATCGAGACCGGCGATTGTTTATAATAACGTAAGCCGTATTCAACCTTTTTCAAATTATTTGTTAGTGTGCAATAAAAAAGCCAGAGATAGTTCTCTGGCTTTTTAAATAAACTTCAACATTGATATAACTGCGAATCGATTGGATCTGTTTGCTGATCATCTTGTATGGATGTTCATGTTGGGCATCTTTCGATGCCCATTGGCGTTGTTACCGATGAATAAGAAGTAAGTCTTACTCATTTATTACTTTAATTTCGTAATATGGTCAAGCCTCACGAGCTATTAGTATCACTC
>NZ_RQEY01000029.1 GCF_004770105.1 Leptospira andrefontaineae
GATCTACGGAGATACTTCCTCCAATCGGATCTATGATCCAAATCAGATTTCCAGAACATATAGTTGGTATCTTTCTAAAACGGAAGATCGGAATGGAAACTATATGCAGGTTACTTACGATACTTCCAATTATTCAGAAAAACGAAACTTATATATTCAAGAGATCAAATATACTGGCAATAGCAGAAGTGGTTTTCCTGCAAAACAATATGTTAAATTTATCACAAAGTCCAGAGGAGACTCATACGTAAGCAAGGCACCCGGCTTCACTATGGTCATGGACAGACTTCTAGATAAAATAGAAGTCGGTTGGACAGGTGGAAAACTTTGGACTTATAATCTTGTATATGATACTTCTTTCGATTCAGGAAGACCTATTCTTAAAACAGTAGAATCGGATCGCCATACTACAAAACCTGAATTCAAATACAGTAGTTCTTCTCGTGTATTAACTTGGCAGAATATAGCA
>NZ_RQEY01000030.1 GCF_004770105.1 Leptospira andrefontaineae
CGCGAAACGTCGTCAAGCCTTGGTCGTTAGCCGCAATGGTTTAAAAAATCTTTTTATAATATGAAAATAATTAATTCGGAATGGAGACAAATTTTAGAATTAATCTCAATACTCCTGATTTTTTTTAGTTCTTTGAGTTGTGCTACATTTCATTCCATTGATTCCAGGGTCAAAGGGAATTGTGATATTACTTCGAAGCAATCATATCAGGTACTGTATGGAGGCACTAAACTAAATATTCACTTTATTACGGCTGACACGACACGTGATAGAGGAGGCTATGCTAAATTAGCTGCATGGTTTGGTATGCTTGATTTTATTCCTAGTTTTCTTATGGATACAGTTTTGGTTCCTGTTACTATTCCCTGGGAAGTAGCGGGTTTATATTCCGATACAAAGTGCAAAGAAACTAAGTAAAACCACTGCGGCTAACTATCGGCTCTGACGCT